>CAMCBY010000077.1 GCA_945873015.1 Klebsiella pneumoniae | reverse complement strand
TGACGAGGCTGAAAAATATTGGCAGCAGGCCCGCGAGCACAATCCTGAAGCGGAAGCGCCGCGCCTGGCGCTGGCCCGTTATTTTCGCGAAAAGGGTAATCTGCCACGCGCCGAGGAAGCCATTCGCGAAGCCTACAAACTCTCGTCTTACGCGCCGGCAGTGCAGGCTGAATACGTGCAAATCATGTTGAGCCTGGGCGAAGAAGCTGAAGCGTTGAAGGCTGCGCAAGCATTGGTCGAGCGTGCGCCCAATTCCGTTGCGGCGCTGGAACTGCTCGCTCGTGCGCACAACCAGAGCGGCGACGAGCCCGCATTAAAAGCGGATCTCGCGCGCATCATCAAACTCGACGCTGAACACGAGGCGGCGCAGATCCTGCTCGCGCAACTGGCGCTGCGCAGCAAAGATACGACGACCGCAGAGCGCATTGCATTGGCCATGACGGCGCAGAGCAAGAACGCTGCGTCTGGTCAGGAACTGCTCGGTGATATCGCCATGCAGCGCGACAACACCAAAGCCGCGGTCGAGGCTTATACCCGCGCCTTCGAAGCGGCGCCTGATTCCGGCAAAGTCCTCAAGCTCGAGCGCGCCGAACGGCTGCTCGGCATTGATAATCAACGCCTCACAGCATGGTTGACCGCCCATCCGGACGATCAACGTGCGCGGCTCGCGCAGGCCACCACATTGCACGAGCAGGGTGCGGCCGAGGCGGCTACCGCCGCCTATGAACGGATGCTGGAGACGCGCAAGCAGGACCCGGTCGTTCTCAACAACCTCGCGTGGCTGTACTTCGAAAAAAAGGACGCTCGTGCGCTCGAACTCGCCAAGCAGGCCTACGAACTGGCGCCGCGGCAGGCACAGATAGTCGACACGTACGCCTGGATACTGTTTCAGCAAGGCAAGCGCGAGCAGGGTATCGAGATACTCAAACAGGCGGCAGAACTGGCGCCATCGGATCCCGATATCGCGTTTCATCTGGCCAGTGCGCTGGCCGACAGCGGTCAGCAGCCGCAGGCCCTCGCGCAATTGCGAGAAATCCTGAAAGCCAACAAGCAGTTTGCGCTGCGCAAGGATGCTGAAGCGCTGGAGGCGCGCCTCGCCAAAAAATAGCGATGCGGGCTTATGGTTGGGTAAATGAGCGTAGCAGCGCGGTCGTCACGCTGCCGTCTTTCTCACGATATTCAACCTTGACCGGCAACCAGTCGAGTTTGCGCGCACACCACACCACCGTGCGGCGTTCGGCACCCTCGGCACCGCGCTCGAGGCGCAGGGTCTGGTAACGGCCCGCCTCGGTTTCCACTTCCTCCGGCCCGCGATTGTCGAACTGATAATCCTTGAACTTGTTCTTGTCGGCGATGCTGTACTGCAAGGCGGCCGGCTCGGTGGTGAGGTCAATCATCATCTGCATCTGATAGACCAGCTTGTCCAGCGTCCGGGCCGGCATCGCTGCGCTCCAACCGTTGGCCTGATCGCTACGCATCACCTGACCGTTGCGGTAGTCGAAACGCAGCGCAAACTGTTTGTCGCCGCGGGAGTTATGGTAGCTGTAGGCGGTGGGGACAAACTGGCCGTCGCGGAATTTGCCGGTGCTTGATTCCGTGATCTTGTCGGAACGCACCAGCGCCAGCACGCCACTGGTCTTCATGCGCGACAGGTAGCGGTAGTTGCCATCGGCCTTCAACTCAAAACGCCGCTCCATGGTGCCGAACGCGAGCGAGCCCTGGGACAGTTGGTAGACGGCGACGAATGCCGGTGGCGCATCGTTTGCGCTGGCGCCCAGAGCGACAGCCAGGAACAGCACGATGCCGCCGAGGTAAGCCATGGCCTTATGGTAGGATCCGGGCGTCAAAACACAAGCGCCACGCGCCGCGCGTGACGCACGATCGCGGGCATCGAACGCGGGTTAACGAAGGCAAGCATGGATCCTAGATTGAGCCTCATGAGGGGCGCGCGCGTGATGGTGGTCGGAGACCTGCTCCTGGACCGCTACTGGTACGGCGCTACGCGGCGCATTTCGCCCGAGGCGCCTGTGCCGGTGGTGCTGGTCGATTCAGTCGAGGAACGGGTGGGGGGCGCCGCCAACGTCGCGGCCAATGCCGCCGCGCTCGACGCCGTGGTGCTGCTGGTCGGCATTGCGGGTGAAGATGCCGCCGGCGAGCGACTCAAACAATTGTGCCGCGACGCGACGGTAGAACCGATATTCGCGGCGCGTGCTGGTCATGAAACGGTGGTGAAACTGCGGGTGGTCAGCCAGCATCAGCAACTGGTGCGGCTCGATTTCGAGCGTCCCGCGCCGCCCGATCTCGGCGACGAAGTGGCGGCGCTGGTCAGTAAACACCTCGCGCGCTGCGATGTGCTGGTGGTGTCGGATTACGCCAAGGGCGCTACCAGCCGTGTGCAGGAAGTGATTGCCCATGCGCGCGCCGCCGGCAAGTGCGTGATTGTCGACCCGAAGGGCACCGATTTCTCGCGCTATGCCGGTGCAAGTCTGATCACGCCCAATCTGCATGAATTTGAAGCGGTGGTGGGCAGTTGTGCCGACGACGCTGAACTGGTCAGTAAGGCGCAATCTTTGTGCGAGCGTTTCGCTTTTGACGCGGTGCTGGTTACGCGCGGTGAAGCCGGCATGTCGCTGGTGCGTCCCGGCCAGCCGCCTTTGCATCTCGAAGCGCGCTCGCGCGATGTATTCGACGTGACCGGTGCTGGCGACACGGTCTGTGCGGTGACTGCGGTCGCTTTGGCCGCTGGCCAGGACCTGCCCAACGCCGTTGCGCTGGCCAATGTCGCAGCCGGCGTCGTGGTCGGCAAATTTGGCGCCGCCAACGTCAGTATCGAGGAGCTCGATGTTGCGCTGACGGCTCGCGAAAGCGCACGACGTGGTGTGCTGAGCGTCGACGAACTGCTCGATGAGCGCGCACAGGCCAGGCGTCGCGGCGAGATTGTGGTCATGACCAATGGCTGTTTCGACCTTTTACATGAGGGCCATGTGCGCTACCTGCGCGAGGCCAAGGCGTTGGGAACGCGGCTGGTGGTGGCGGTCAACGACGATGCCTCGGTGGCGACCTTGAAGGGTGCCTCGCGACCGCTCAATCCACTCGCCTCTCGGATGTGCGTGCTCAGCGCGCTGGATGCGGTCGATTGGGTGGTGCCATTCAGCGGCGACACGCCGCGCGATTTGATAGCCGCGGTATTACCCGATGTGCTGGTCAAAGGCGGGGATTACAAGATTGACGACATTGCGGGAGGCGCCGAGGTTCAGGCCGCCGGTGGCCGCGTCACCACCGTCAGCTTTCACGATGGTTTTTCGACCACTTCCCTGGTCGAGCGCATCAACGCTCCGCAGAGCCTGCCATGATCGTCGTCACCGGCGGCGCCGGCTTTATCGGCAGTAATCTCATTCATGCGCTCAATGCACGTGGCCGCGACGACATTGTGCTGGTCGAGCAATTCAGCGACGGGCGCAAGTGCGCCAATCTCGCCGATACCCGCATCGCCGATTATTTCGATCGCGACGAATGGCTGGCGCTCATGCGCGGTGATGGTGGCAAGGGTCTCGATATCGAATGCGTCTATCACCTCGGTGCGTGTTCCGATACCACCAACTGGGACGGCCGCATGATGATGGAGAACAATTTCAGCTATTCCCGTGCGGTGTTTGACTACTGCACCGAGCGCCATATTCCGTTGGTTTATGCGTCGAGCGCGGCGGTGTACGGCAAGGGCTCGCGCTTCAGCGAAGAGGCGGCGTTTGAGCATCCGCTCAATGTTTACGGATACTCCAAGCTCGCTTTTGACCAGTATGTCCGCCAGCGGCTGCCGCGCACCGAAAGCCTGGTGGCGGGGCTGCGCTATTTCAACGTCTACGGACCGCGCGAGCAGCACAAGGGCCGCATGGCGAGTGTTGCCCTGCATCTGCACCAGCAGCTTGTCCAGGACGGGCGGGTACGTCTGTTCGGGGCATCGCACGGCTACGGACCGGGACAACAGTGTCGCGATTTTGTGCATGTCGACGACGTGGTCGATATCACGCTGTGGCTGGGCAGCCAGAGCCGCGCTGTTTCGGGCATCTATAACTGCGGCACCGGCCGCGCCGAGCCGTTTAATGCCATCGCCCAGGCCGTGCTCGCCTTTCATGGGCGTGGCACGCTTGAGTATGTCGAGTTCCCCGCCGATCTGGTCGGTGCCTATCAGGCTTACACCGAGGCCGATCTCACGCGCCTGCGCGCGGCCGGTTACGCGCCGGCGTTGCGCGACGTGGCGACCGGCGTGCGGGAGTATCTGTCCTGGCTGAGTTCCTGAGAAGACTCTATACGGCGCTGTTCGCGCTGCTTGTTCCGTTGCTGCTGGCGCGTTTGTGGGTGCGCAGTCGACGCACTGGTGGCGCGCCGCTGCGTTGGCGTGAACGCCTCGGATATTTCGAGCAGCCGGCGCTAGACAATGCGCCGGTCTGGATACACGCGGTGTCGGTCGGCGAGACCATGGCGGCGGTGCCGCTGGTGCGCGCCCTGCAGGAGCAGTGTGCAGGTGTTGTAATACTGCTCACCACCACCACCGTGACGGGCGCACAGACCGTCACGCGTATGCTCGGCGACAGCGTACAACATGCCTATTTTCCCTACGATCTGCCGAGCGTGGTGCAACGCTTTATCAGCCATTTCAAGCCACGCATCCTGCTGGTGATGGAAACCGAGTTGTGGCCCAACACCTTCGCCGTCTGTCATCGCCAGGGGCTGCCCATCGTGTTGGCCAATGCGCGATTGTCGGCGCGCTCGATGCGCGGCTATATGCACGTGGCGGCCTTGAGTCGGTACATCGTGCGTACCATCGATCACATCGCAGCACAGACCAGCGACGACGCCGCGCGATTCGTTGCCCTCGGCGCCGATCCGCAACGACTCGCGGTGATCGGCAGCCTTAAATTTGATCTCGACTTGCCGGCCAGTGTGTATGAGCAGGCCGCAGCAGTGCGGCGCGATCTCGGCATCAATCGCCCGATTCTGATCGCGGCCAGTACCCGCGAAGGGGAGGAAGCGCTGGTGCTCGATGCCTTTCGCGATATCCAGTCCGAGTTGCCCCACGCTTTGTTGTTGCTGGTGCCGCGTCACCCGGAGCGGTTCGACGAAGTGGCGCAGCTGTGTACCAGTCGCGGCGTGCCGTTCAAGCGTCGCAGCCAGACCAGTCGCTGTGAGGCCACCGACCAGGTTTATCTGGTCGACAGCATGGGAGAATTGCCGCGCCACTATGCAGCCGCCGACGTCGCTTTCGTGGGCGGCAGTCTGCTGCCTTTCGGCGGGCACAATGTGCTCGAACCGGCGGTACTGGGACGACCGGTGCTGGTCGGGCCGCACACCTTCAACTTCAGCGAAATCGTACGGCTGCTGGACGAAGCGCAGGCGCTGGTGGTGGTCGCCGACGCACAACATCTGGCGCGCGCCGCCTTGCACTGGCTGCGCGACAGCAATGAGCGCGACCGCGTGGGAGGGCTCGCGCGCGACATCGTGCATCGACATCGAGGCGCCACGCATCGTACCGTTGGCGTGGTGCGCTCGCTGCTGGCGCATGGTGCGGCTGAACATCAAGCGGCGCGCGCGGGGTGCCGCTAAGGCTGCGGGTCGAGACTATCCGCTCCTCATCGAAGGTGACGGTCTGTAATCGGATGAAAAGATGATCTCGGCCAGATTCCTGAGCGCGAACCAGCCCGCGATTCGAGAATTTCCTCGTCATGACGGTTAAATTTGCCGTCCACATCACGAGTCCCAGCCATATAATTGGTCGAACTGAAACGGAGAAATCATCCATGAGCGTCGCCCGAGCCCTGAGAGCCCCCCTCGCCATGACCCTGTTCGCGCTCGGCGTGGGCAGCGTGCACGCCCAGCAAGGCGGCGCATTCGTTTATCCCAAGGCCGGTCAGTCCGAGCAGCAACAGTCGCAGGACCGTTATGAGTGTCACCAGTGGGCTGTGTCGCAGACTGGTTTTGATCCGAGCACCGCGCCGCCCCTCAACGCCGCCCCGCCAGCGGTCGCCTACGGTCAACCGGTAGCGCAGCCGCAACAGCGCACCAGTGGCGGTTTTCTCGGTATTGGTAACGGCGGCATGCTGCAGGGCAGCGGTGTGGTTGGTGACGCAGCTACCGGTGCGGCGCTGGGTGCGGCGGGTGGTGCGATTGCCGGCGATGCCGGTAAGGGCGCTGCTATCGGCGCCGTCGCTTCGACCTTATTTGGGGCCTTGAATCGCGCCACTGACAAACCTGCTCCGCCGCCGCAACCGCAGGCCAATGCCTACCAGCAGCAACAGCAGGCCGCTGCCTCGCAGGAATACAATCAGCGCATGCAGATGACCAACGATTACAACCGTGCATTCGGCACCTGCATGACGGCGCGCAACTACACCGTCAATTGAGGGGGCAACTGAGCGGTCAATTGAGGTCGGACTATCGGCGGTGCGCGTGAAGCGCGCTGCACGTGAGGCGCACGGCGCGCAATGCGCCGTGGCGTGCAGGTGCTGCGCTGCGGCTCAGCGCAACAGCGTCTGTACCGCCTTGAAATGCGGGTGGCTGGCGTCGCGCAGCCATTCGAATACGACCGATTCTGCACTGACTACCTGTACCGCCGCCTGACGTAGGCGGTCGAGCGCATTCTGATAATTCTCCAGGCGCCGCGAACAGATAGCGTCTTCGACAACAAACACCGTCAGCCCACGCGCGCGCAGGTCAAAGGCGGTCTGCAAGATGCAGATATGCGCCTCCATACCGACCAGCACAACCTGGCTGCGAGCAAGGTCGGACAGTGCAACGTTAAAGTCCTGACCTTCACAGCACGAAAACGCGCTCTTGGTGAATTTCGGGGTAGTGCGTGGCAAGGCGTCGGCAACGCTCGGGTGAGTTGCACCGAGGCCTTGCGGGTATTGTTCGGTACACAGCACTGGCAACTCGAGCAGGCCGGCGGCACGCGCGAGCAACGTGGCATTGAGCAAAACCCGATTAAGCACCTTACCGGGCATCGCATCGCCCAGGCGTTGTTGCAGATCACAGACCACCAGCACCGACTTGCCAGCATCGCACTTCGCGATGACTTGGGTTCCCTCGATAGCGGACATGGCAGCTGCTCCTGAACTCAAGGCGTGGCGGGCGGGGCATTGAGCGCCGCGTTGAGTGGCTTCTCGACCAGCCACGAATTGGCAGCGACGAGATCGGCAGGCTGCAGACTGCCGGCGGCTCTCTTCAAGCGCAGGGTTTCAATGATGTAGTCGTAGCGCGCGCGCGCGAAATCACGCTTGGACTGGTACAGGCTGCGTTCTGCCGCGACCACATCGACCGCTGTGCGGGTGCCGACTTCAAAACCGGCGCGGGTCGATTCCAGCGCGGTCTGGGACGACACCACCGCTTGGGCGAGGGCCTTGACCGAACTTATCTGGGTGACGACGCCGAGGTAGGCCTGGCGTGTCTCGCGATGTACCGTGCGGCGAGTTTGCTCGAGACGATCAAGCGCGGCATTGCTGTCATGCTCGGCCGCGCGCGTGCGGGACACCACCTGCCCACCTTCATAGATGGGCACCGTTACCTGAATACCGATTTCGTTCTGATCTACCGAGGCACTGCCGAAACGGCCGCCCTGATTGTTGAAGCTGTGGCCGCCAACAATATCGAGGCTCGGGAAATGGCCGGCGTATTGGCGACGAATTTCCTCGTGGGCAATGTCGGCCGCGACGGTCGCGGCTGACAGACCCAAATTGCGCTCGAGCGCGGTCGCCGTCCAGCGTTCGATATCGAGTGGCTCGGGCACCACCAGCGGCAGGTCCTCTCCTAGCGGCGCCAGTTCGAGATCGTAATCGGCGGTCACTTCGCGCAGTGCTTCGATGGCGTTCTCGACCTCGTTCTCGGCGCGGATCTGACTGGCTTGTGCGCGGTCGTGGCCGGCCTGGGCTTCCTGCACATCGGTGATCGCTATCAGACCGACTTCAAAGCGCTGCCGCGCCTGTTCGAGTTGACTCTTGAGCGATTCGGTTTCGGCGCGCGCGAACACCACGCTGTCGTGCGCGGCGAGTTGGTTGAAATAACGTTCGGCGACCCGCAGCATCAGATCCTGGCGCGCTGCCACCACTTCATATTGCGCCTGCTGCAGCCGCTTGTCGGCCTGGCGCAAAGCCACATAGCGGTCATGGCGATAGACCGGCTGGGCAAGATTGATGCGGTATTCTTTGCTGGCAAAGGTCGGGCTGTTGTCAACGCCTGCGAGTTCGAAGCCACCGGATAAAGACTGTTCGATATGGGTAATGCCGGCGCTGAAACTGACCGTCGGCAGCCACAGCTGCGCGCGTGCCTGAGGGATCTGTTCGGCTACCGACAGTGCCTGGTTCTGTGCTTCACGGTATAGCGGGTCCGATTGTTCGGCGGCGTCCAGCGCACCGAGCAGGTCAGTCGCGGCGGCGGCCGGCTGAGCGACGGTACAAAACATCGCCAAAACGAGCGCGCGCAGCTGACGGTGCTTAGATCCTGACATGGTGATAGGCGACCCCAATCCTGAAGGGCGACGGAGCGCCGTCAATAACGTGCAACTGCGGGCTCGACTGACAACGCCCAGGCGTCGATTCCGCCGTCGAGGTTGGATACATCAATGAAGCCATGTGCGAGCAGAAATTGTGCGACCTGATAACTGCGCATGCCATGGTGACAGACCACGATCAGCGGCCGGTCGTGGGGGATCTCGGCGAGACGCTGCGGAATCTCGCCCATCGGTATATGCAGATCCCCGGCGATGTGGCACAACTCGTGCTCCCAGGGTTCGCGCACATCGAGGAACTGCACCGGCGCCTTGTCGCGCAGCGCGACGGCCTGTTGCGGGCTCAATTGGCGCATCGTTGCATGCTCAGAACTTGAACTCGGGTTTGGATTCTGCACCCAGCAATGGCGGCAACTCGGTTTCGAACAGGCTTTCGACCGACCAACTGTCCTTCGCCAGCCGGGTAATCAGCAATGCTTCCATCACCGGTGCCGTGCCGACCACGATGAACATGCGACCGTTGAGACTCAACTGCTGTTCGATGAGCGCACGACGCTCGGGCGAGGAGCCGGTGACCACGATGACGTCATAGGGTTCGGCAGTACTCCAGCCGTCCAGTGCATCGCCGACGTGCAGCGCGACGTTGTTGATGCCGGCATTGCGCAGATTGTGTTTGGCGCGCGCCGACAGGTCGTCAAAAATCTCGATGCTGGTCACATGAGCGGCGAGCGTCGCGAGCAGGGCGGTCAGGTAGCCGCTGCCGGTGCCGATTTCGAGCACACGGTCGGCGCGTTGTACGTCGAGTGCCTGCAGCACACGTGCTTCGACCTTGGGCGGCATCATCGCCTGGCCGTGACCGAGGTCGATGGAGGTGTCGCAGAAAGCGAGTTGTCGGTAACCATCCGGCACGAAGTATTCGCGCTGAACGTTGGCGCAGGCTTCGAGGACGTTGGCATCGAGCACTTCCCAGGTCCTGATCTGCTGCTCGACCATGTTGAAGCGCGCGGTTTCGAAATCCATAGTCATGTTGTGGCTGGCTCTCGGTGAGACGGGCGCCGGCCGCGGCGCGGCGGGCTGGTCTGATTATATGCGCGCACGTGAGTCACCAGCCAGCGCTGCGCGGCCAAACACGCGTGTTGTGTGTCACTCGAGTGCCAACGCGGGGACCGCCGCCGCCATAGCGGCGCGGGCCTGCTCGACCACTTCGCGGCCGGCGCCCGGGCGATGGGCGTTTTCGGTCAAAAGACGGCGCCAGCGACGTCCGCCGGGCTGACCTTGAAAAAGATTGAGCATATGACGGGTGATGTGATGCAGTTCGGTGCCGCGTGCGAGCTCGGCATCGACATAGTCGAGATAACGCAGCAGGCAGGCTTCGCGTGACTCAAGAGTGCCGCTTGTGCCGGCAAACAGGGCCGCGTTGATGGCCGCCAGCCCATAGGGATTGTCGTAGGCCGCGCGGCCGAGCATCACGCCATCGACCTCACGCACATGCGCCAGCGCCTGGTCGACACCAACGATACCGCCGTTGATGACGATCACAGCGTCAGGCAACTCGCGTCGCAAACGGTAAACCCAGTCGTATTCGAGCGGGGGGATTTCGCGGTTCTCGCGCGGACTCAGACCCGACAGCCAGGCTTTACGGGCATGCACATGAAACACCCGGCAGCCGGCCGTGAACAGGCCTTGCACGAATTGCGCGAAGTACTCGTAGCTGTATAAATCATCGATGCCAAGGCGGGTTTTTACGCTGACCGTGACACCGGTCGGCAGCGCCTCCAGCAGCGCCGTCACGCACTCCGCAACCAGCGCCGGTTTGGCCATCAGACAGGCGCCGAAATCGGCGGCCTGCACGCGGTCACTCGGGCAGCCGCAGTTGAGATTGACTTCCTGATAACCGACCTCGGCACACAGGCGCGCGGCGGCCGCCAGTTCGTCGGGACTGCTACCTCCCAGTTGCACCGCGAGCGGATGCTCGGCCGGGTCGTAGCGCAGCAGCTCGGTTCGATCGCCGCGCAGGATCGCGCGCGCCGTGATCATCTCGGTATACAGCCGCGCATCGGGTGCGAGCAGTCGCGCGAGATAACGGAAATGCCTGTCGGTCTTCTGCATCATCGGCGCGACGCACAAACGCCACAGGCGCGGATCGGGAGCTTGATTCATGGTCTGTCGCCGGCCACCAGGATGGCGTGGGTGAACGTTGGCCGCAGGTAAAAGCCGCGCGGCAGCGTGGCCGCAGGCGCACCGCTGCTGTCGCCAATCGCGGTCAGTGCGCGACTGTTGGCAGCCTTGGGTCGGATCTGCAGAAAAACACCGAGCCGGGCATCCAACTGCTCAAAACGCCCGGTGCTCAGTAATTCCATGTGCTCTTCCCAATCGGCACGCAACACGTTTTCCTGGCTGGCGTCGGGGCTCCACAGACGCGGCATGCCGAAACGCCGTGTCGCTAGCGGCAGCTCGGCGCCGGCCTCGACCGGCATCCATAACACGCGTTGCAATTTCAGGCGCACGGTGGAGTTCTGCCAGCGCTGACCGATCAGATCGCCGAGCGCCACACTGCAGACATGGGTGGATTCGCGCGGCCGGCCGTCGCCCCCGACCGGCACGGTCTTCAGTTCGATGCCGAGTTCGGTGAAGTCCGGCAGTGGCCGCGAACTGGCGGTCGCACCGAGCGCCTGTTCGACCAGTTCGCCGAGCCAGCCTTTGTGCCGGCGCAGATCGCGTGGCACCGGCAAGCTGAGCGCCGCCGCGAGTTCGCCGACAGTCGCGCCCGCCCAGCGTTGCGCGCGGGCCAATAATTCGGCTTCGTCGCGCGGCGGGGCGAGGCTCATGACAAAGCGCTGACGATCAGGGAGCGCAGGCGTTCCTGTGCGGCGGCGTCGCTGAACGGGCGTCGCCGCCGGTCCGTGATGTAAAAATAATCTTCCGCGCGCTCACCAAAGGTCGCGATGCGCGCATCGACGAGGCTGACGCCGCATTTATCCATCGCACTGCCTATGTCGGACAGCAGGCCGGGTCTATCGACCGCTATGACCTCCATCACTGTGCGACTGCGCTTGTCATCGCGCGTGAACTGCACACTGGGCTTGAAATTGAAATGACGATGTTT
>CAMCBY010000076.1 GCA_945873015.1 Klebsiella pneumoniae | reverse complement strand
GCTGAAATCGACTTCGACGGCACCGGCACCGAGCGTGATGGTGACGCACAGTGGCACGGTACCCGCTACGATGCCGTCGCCGTCCAGTGCGTCGGCGAACTGGTAACGTCCGGCTGGCAGCGCCGCGAGCGCGCTGCGGGCGAGGGTCTCGGCATAGTCGTTGACCTCAGCGAGGCCGGCCTCGAACTGGGTGGCGCCGAGGCTCGCGAACAGTGCGCGCAAGCGCTCGAGGCCAATGCGGTTGGCGCTGATCTGGGCGGCCAGATCGGCCAGCGTCGCCGCAGGGTTACGCAAACGGGCACGCAGCAGGTCATGCATTTCTGCGTCAGGTTCACCGCCGCGCAACAGATGACGCGGCGCCAGCACCAGGCCTTCCTCGTCCAGGCTGCGTGACAAGGGCATAGAGCCTGGCCGCGCGCAGCCGATGTCGGCGTGGTGGGCACGATTGGCAACAAATGCAACGCAGGCATCGTCGACGAACAGCGGCGCGATCACGGTCACGTCAGGCAGATGTGTACCGCCCAGATAAGGGTCATTGACGATGATCATGTCTCCCGGCTGCCAGACGATGGTGCTGACGATGCCGCGCATCGCAAACGCCATACTGCCGAGGTGCACCGGGATATGGGCGGCCTGCGCGCACAACTCACCGCGTGCGTCGAACAGTGCGCAGGAATAGTCGAGACGGTCCTTGATATTGGGTGATAAAGCCGCGCGCCGCAGCGTCGCGCCCATTTCCCGACAGATTGATGCGAGTCGATTGACGAACAGCGACAAGGCGATCGAATCCACTCTATCTCACCGTTTCCATTGGCTTTTCAGCGGGGTTTGTATTGCATAATACGGGACTCTTTCGCACAATGCGCGAGACAGTGCGCAGACCATTACGCGCAATACTTTCCACCGAGCAGCCCGGCCATGCGGCCGGGTTTTGTTTTTTTGGCGGGGCGAGAAGCTTATGGCAGCGGGCATACCAGGATTGATGTCGAACTACGGACGTATGGACGTGACCTTCAGTCACGGTCGTGGTGCGTGGTTGTGGGATACCGAGGGCCGTCAGTATCTCGATGCCCTGTGTGGCATCGCAGTGTGTGGTTTAGGTCACGCCCATCCCGATGTCACCGCCGCGATCGCCGCGCAGGCGACACGTCTGTTGCACACCTCCAATCTGTATCGCGTCGAACGTCAGGAGCAACTCGCCAACCGCTTGTGTGCGCTGTCGAAAATGGACCGCGTGTTTTTCTGCAATTCCGGCGCCGAGGCCAACGAGGCGGCGATCAAGATTGCGCGCAAGTTTGGCCACGAGAAGGGTGTCGCACGGCCGGCGGTGGTGGTCACTGATGGCAGTTTTCACGGCCGCACGCTCGCCACCTTGAGTGCGACCGGCAATCCCAAGGTGCATGCCGGTTTCGAACCGCTGGTCGAGGGTTTTGTGCGTGTGCCCTATGACGATGTTGATGCGGTGGGCAACGCGGCCAGTCATGCCGACGTGGTGGCGGTGCTGGTTGAACCGGTAGAAGGCGAGGGCGGTATCGTGGTGCCGCAGGCCCGCTATCTTTCCGCGCTGCGCAAGATCTGTGACGAGCGTGGCCTTCTGTTGATGCTCGACGAAGTGCAGACCGGCATGGGCCGCACCGGTCGCTGGTTCGCGCACCAGCATGAAGACATCGTGCCGGACGTCATGACGCTCGCCAAAGGTCTCGGCAACGGCGTGCCGATTGGTGCCTGTATTGCGCGCGGCGCGGCGGCCGAAGTGCTGCAACCTGGCACCCATGGTTCGACCTTCGGCGGCAACCCGCTGGTGTCAGCGGCGGCGCTGGCGGTGATCGAGACCATGGAGCGCGATGGCCTGGTCAAGCGTGCCGGCGATCTTGGTACGCGTATGGTCAAGGGTTTCAAACAGGCCCTGGCCGGCAACGCCGCGGTGGTCAATATCCGCGGTCATGGTTTGATGATCGGTATTGAACTCGACCGCGGATGCTACGACCTGGTCAAGCTGGCGCTGGCGCAGGGACTCCTGATCAATGTCACCGCCGACAAGACCGTGCGGCTGTTGCCGCCGCTGATCCTGTCCGACGACGAGGCGGATCAGGTGATCGAGCGCGTTGCGCGCCTGATCAGCGACTTCACCGCCAACGCGGCCTGAGAGTACGGTTACGGCCATGGCGCTGCGGCACTTTCTCTCTCTCGACGATCTCAGCGGCGATGAAATCCGCGCGCTGCTCGACAGAGCGCTGGAGCTCAAGCGCTGGCGTCGTGCCGGCCGGCGGCCGCCGTTGTTCCAGCACAAGACGCTGGCGATGATCTTCGAAAAATCCTCAACCCGTACACGCGTGTCCTTTGAGGGCGCGATGGCGGAAGGCGGCGGCAAGGCCATTTTCCTCTCCAGCCAGGAGTCGCAACTCGGCCGCGGCGAACCGCAGGAAGACACCGCACGCGTATTGTCGCAAATGGCCGATGCAATCATGGTGCGCACTTACGGCCATGAGATAGTTGAATGCATCGCCCGTCATGCCAGCGTGCCGGTCATCAATGGACTGACTAACAGTCTGCACCCCTGTCAGGTGCTGGCCGATCTGTTGACCTACCTTGAGCATCGCGGCGACATCGCCGGCAAACGTGTTGCTTGGGTCGGCGATGGCAACAACATGTGCCACACCTTCATCAGCGCTGCACGTCTCATGAATTTTGAACTGCGCGTCGCGACACCGCCGGACTACGAACCGCCGTTGGCCGACAGTCTCATTGGCGCAGCGCAGGTGAGCCTTGGTCACGATCCGCAACTCGCTGTGCGCGATGCCGATCTGGTGGTCACCGACGTGTGGGCGAGTATGGGACAGGAGCAGGAAGCGGCCGAGCGTCGCGCGCAGTTCCGGCCCTATCAAGTCAATGCCGAGCTCATGAGTCTGGCTGCGCCTGCGGCGCTGTTCATGCATTGCCTGCCCGCCCATCGCGGCGAGGAAGTGACGGCCGATGTGATCGATCATCCCGCCAGTGTGGTGTGGGACGAAGCGGGCAATCGCCTCCATGCGCAGAAAGCGCTGCTCGAATTTCTGTTGAACCCACGTTGAGTGGCCCACGGCGCGGGACGCGAGGGCGGTGCGTCGGGCGCCACGCGCAGCGGCGTGAATTGACAGCGTCATGCGCCGCCGCTAGCGTGTCGGCGCATTCACCATCCTGTTAAGTGCACAAGCGAGTGGCCGATCCCCGTGGCATAGGCATGACGTCCCAGCGCGCGCGCAACCGCCTGGTGGAGCAGTTGCGCCGCATGGGGATCGAGACCGAAGCGGTGTTGGAAGTGGTCCGCACCACGCCCCGTCACCTGTTCGTCGATGAAGCGCTGGCCAGCCGCGCTTACGAAAACACCGCCCTGCCCATCGGTTTCGGCCAGACTATTTCGCAGCCCTATATCGTCGCCGCAATGACGGCCGCCTTGTATACCACCGGTTCCCTGGAGCGGGTGCTCGAGGTCGGTGCGGGTTGCGGTTACCAGAGTGCGGTGCTCGCACAACTCGCCAAACGTGTGTTCAGCATCGAACGGATAGAAGCACTGGCCAATAAACTGCGTCAGCGTTTAATGGATTTACGCATTAACAATGTGCGCGTGCGTCACGGCGATGGCTATCAGGGCTGGGCTGCGCACGCACCATTCGACGCGATTCTGGTGGCGGCCGCACCGGTCACGGTGCCGCCGGCTCTGCTCGAGCAACTGGCGGTCGGTGGGCGCCTGATCATCCCGGTCGGGCGTGCCGGTCATCAACAGATGTGTCTTTATACCCGTGGCGAAGATGGTATCGAGGAAACGGTGCTTGAGCGCGTCAGCTTCGTGCCCTTGCTTGAAGGGTTAGGACAGCAGTGAACGTTGGGCCGTCATCTGCAAGCGGAGGGATGCCGATAGTGAATTCGCCTGCAAACGTTGACCGTCTCGTAAGCCGGCATGACCCGGCGCGGGCAGTGTGCCGCGCCTGCTACGCGGTGCTGACAATTGCACTGCTGGTGCTGGCCGGCTGTGCCAGCAATTACGAAGCACCGATAGAACAGAAGCCGGCCTTGCCAGCGGCGGCGCGGCCCGCCGCGCCCGCTGGGTCGCGGGTGTCGAATAGCGCGTCCGTCGATCGCGACCAGCCGACGCCTGCGGTGCACAAGGTGGCAAGCGGCGACAAACTCCTGACCATCGCATGGCGTTACGGCCTGGACGTGCGTGATCTGGTGCGTTGGAATCAGATCACCAATCCCGATCTGATCGTGGTCGGACAGAATTTGCGTCTGCGCCCGCTGGCGCCGCCTGCACCGCCGGTGGCCGCGCGGTTACCCACTGCGGCCGGCGCCAGTGCAGGCGGCACACGGTCACCGGTGACTGCGCCTACGAGCAAAGCGGCACCACACATCAGCATGGCGCCGATAACTGCAGGCGCGACTACCCCGACCCCGACCGTGACCACCCCAGCGGCAGTTGCGCCTGCGGTGCCGCAAGCGCGCACCTCGACTGCGCCGGTAGAAAGCAGCAAGCCAGTGACCGACGATGGCACCAGCAAGCTCGCCGCGAATAAGGCCGGCGTGCGCTGGATGTGGCCCGCGCAAGGAAAAGTGTCGGCGGCCGATGCTGGATCAGTGACCAAGGGCATCGATATTCGCGGCGCGCGCGGGCAGCCGGTGAAGGCCTCAGCAGGCGGCACCGTGGTGTATAGCGGAAGTGGACTGCGGGGCTACGGTGAGCTTATCATCGTTCAGCATAATGACACGTTCTTAAGTGCCTACGCGCACAACGAAACGCGTCTGGTGCAGGAAGGCCGCCACGTCGATGCGGGGGAAACGATCGCACGCATGGGCAATTCGGATACCACAGACGTGATGCTGCACTTCGAGATTCGTCGCAACGGGAAGGCAGTCGATCCCCTGCAATACCTTCCGAACCGATAGCAATCGCAACACCCATGGCCGGTCCCCGTGGCAAACCACCCGCGAGCGAAACGCCTGAGGATATCGCCGAAGCCGGCGCGCAGCCGCTTGCTGACGCTGAGTTCGACAGCGAATCAGAACTCGCCGATGAACTGACTGAACTCGATGAAGAGTTCGACCCCGCCGCCGAGCCGCTGGGTTCGGAAGGCGACAACGCCGCCTCTGAAGCCCCGCAGTTTGTCGCCGGCGAAGTGTCGCAGGGCGACATGGACGCGACCCGCCTTTATCTGAACGAAATCGGTTTCTCACCTTTGCTCAGCGCCGCCGAGGAAGTGTATTTCTCGCGCCTGTCGCTGCGCGGCGATGGCGCTGCGCGCAAGCGCATGATCGAGAGCAACCTGCGCCTGGTAGTGAAGATCGCCCGGCGCTACATGAACCGCGGTCTGGCCCTGCTCGACCTGATTGAGGAGGGTAACCTCGGCCTCATCCGCGCGGTTGAGAAATTCGATCCTGAACGCGGTTTTCGTTTCTCGACCTACGCCACATGGTGGATACGCCAGACCATTGAGCGGGCACTGATGAACCAGACCCGCACCATCCGTCTGCCAATACACGTGATCAAAGAGATCAATGTTTATCTGCGCGTCGCGCGGCAACTGGCGCAGAAGCTCGACCGTGAACCCAGTCCCGAGGACGTCGCCAACCTGCTCGACCGTCCGATAGACGACGTCAAACGTATGCTCGGCTTGAACGAACGTACCACCTCCGTCGATGTGCCGGCCGAACGCGATTCAGATCGCTCCCTGCTCGAAACCATTCCCGATGAACACAATCGTGACCCGGCCAATCTGCTGCAGGACGAAGACGTGCAGCGTCATCTCGAAACCTGGCTGGCACAACTGAACGACAAACAACGCGCCGTGGTCGAGCGCCGCTTCGGCCTCAACGGTCGTGAGATGGCGACGCTTGAAGAAGTAGGCAACGAGATTGGCGTGACGCGCGAGCGCGTGCGCCAGATCCAGATTGAGGCGTTGCGCCGTCTGCGTCAGATCCTCGAGCGCGAAGGTTTTTCGGTCGATGCCCTGTTCGCTGATTTGTGAGTGAGGCAGTGCTGCTTCAGAGCATGAACAGGGCGGCTATCACCGCGCGGTCTTCGCTGACGAGAATATTGAACAGCCGACAGGCTGCGCCGGTGTCCATCGATTCGACGGCGATGCCGGCAGCAGCGAAGCGGGCGGCAAGCGCGTGATCGACAAAGCGCTGGCGCGAACCGCTGCCAATCAGGATGATCTCGGGCCGCAAGGCCACCAGCTTGTCCAGGTGCGAGACGTCGAGTTCCTCAAATACGGACGGCAGGAGGTCGGTATGGATGTCGGCGGGTGTCACCACACACGCTGCCTCGACGCGCGTATCGCGCACGCGGATCCAGCCCGGGCCGTAGGCGGCGATAGACAGCGAGCCGCTGTGCTGGTCGAAATCTATTTTCATGTGCGTCGCTGCGTTACGTGCGGAGCACCATTTTATGCCGCGAAACGCGGCTTGGGGCGAATCGTTTCGCGCGGCCGGCGCGCGTTTGAATATTCGGTCGCGGTCTTGTCAGACCGCACCACCAAATCCAATCAACCTTTAAATTGACGATACAGGAAAGGGGTTAAGGTATGCGTATCATTCTGCTAGGCGGGCCCGGTGCGGGCAAGGGAACTCAGGGCGACGTGTTGTGCGCGCATTTCGGCATACCGAAGATCTCGACCGGCGACATGTTGCGCGCCGCAGTGCGTGACGGCACGCCGTTGGGTCTCGCCGCGAAAGGCATCATGGATGCCGGTGGACTGGTCTCGGACGACATCATTCTCGGACTCATAGGCGAACGCGTGCAGGCCGCGGATTGCGCGCGCGGTTTCCTGTTCGATGGGTTCCCACGTACCGTTCCGCAGGCCGAAGGTCTGGCCGCCGCCGGTGTTGAGATCGACTACGTGGTCGAGATTGCGGTCGATGACGAGGAGATCGTCAAACGTATGTCGGGCCGTCGTGTTCATATGGCTTCGGGACGTTCTTATCACGTGGTATTCAACCCGCCGAAGCTTGCCGGCAAGGACGACATCACGGGTGAAGATCTGACTCAACGCGATGACGATCAGGAAGCGACGGTGCGCAAACGTCTGGCCGTGTATCACGATCAGACCATGCCTCTGGTCGATCTCTATTCGCGTGCTGCGCAGAGCAATCCGAAGCTCAAGTATGTGCGTGTTGATGGTATCGGTGAGGTCGATGCGATCAGCAAGACGATCATCAAAGCGGTGTCTGCGTGAGGCTTGAATAAAGTTCGCGCCGTCGCAGCCGACATTGCGATTAGCAACGACGAGTGTTGTGTCGTCAGCACAAATCTAATCGCAGATCAAAAAATTTCTGCAATTGCATTGCAGTTATTTTTTTTGTGCTGTATATAGGCGACTGTGGTGTTGCGTTATTAATCTCAACCAATAGTTGAAGGGGCCTCTACATGGCGAAGGCAAAGAAAAAAGCAGCGAAAAAGAAAGTAGCTGCGGTCGCAAAGAAGAAGGTTGCTAAGAAGAAGGCACCTGCTGCCAAGAAGAAGGCAGTTGCGAAGAAGAAGGTAGCGAAGAAAAAGGTAGCGAAGAAGAAGGCTACCAAGAAGAAAGCATCCAAGAAAAAGGTAGCGAAAAAAAAGTAACGGCGCGCGACAGCCAGACTGACGAACTGGAGCGGCTGGAAGCCGCCAAAGCAGAAGTCCGAGCCCGCCTTGCCATGCGCAGGGAGGCAGCCCGGTCAAGGAAGGCCGAGCAGACCAAGCGTGCAGCGATGAAGAAGGCTGTCGATACCTTTACCAGGAAGTGGGAGCGGGATTACGACAGGAAGCACAAGACTTCCTGAATGTGCCCCACCTCCCTATGGCTGCGACGATTGCCCCGCCCCGCTCATGGCTGGACGGTGCATCGCGACAGACTACCGATTGAAGCCCTTCCTTCGCGGGAAGGGCTTTTATTTTGGCTGAGATTCGGCCTTTTTTCCGAGCTTTTTCACGATTCGAGCCGTGACCAAGAACAGCAAGAAGCGTGACCTGCCGCAAGTGCGCAATGAGCCACGCGTCAAGCGTGTGTCGGCGTCGGTGCCAGGCAAAGCGTCCAAATCTTCGCAACCGCCCAAGCCACCAAAACCACCCGGTCCTCCACGTTTTCGGCGTACGCGGTTTTTCCTGCGCCACCTTCTGATCTGGTTGATTCTGGTCGGTCTCGCCTATTGGTTGTGGCTCGATCGTGAAGTCACCAGTGCTTTTGAACACAAGCAGTGGGTGTTGCCGGCGCGCGTGTTCGCGCGGCCACTTGAGCTCTATCCGGCCGCTAACGTATCGCGCGACCGACTGGTGCATAAGCTCGATACTCTGGGTTATCAGCGCGTGGTCGCGCCGAACGCGGTCGGGCAGTACACGGTCGATGGCGACCGTGTTGAGTTCTACTCGCGCGGCTTCAAGTTCTGGGACTTTCCGGAAGCGGGTCGCCATGTCGAAGTCAGTTTTGCGGCCGGCGTGCCGGCGTCGGTCGTCGACCGTGACACAGGTCAGTCCATCGACCTCATGCGCCTCGAACCGCCCGAGATTGGGCGCATCAATCCGTCGAGCTTCGAAGACCGCAAGCTGCTGGCCTTCAATGAGGTGCCCAAGCAGTTTGTGGCGGCACTGGTGGCGGTCGAGGACCGGCGCTTCTTCAAGCACCATGGCGTTGACTTCATCGGCTTGCTGCGCGCCTTCGCTGTCAACGTGATGGCGCAACGAGTAGTGCAGGGCGGTAGCACGCTGACTCAGCAGTTGGTCAAGAATCTGTACCTGACCCATGAGCGCACCATGCTGCGCAAGATGAACGAGATGCTGATGGCGGTGTCGCTCGAACGACAGTACAGCAAGGAAAAAATCATCGAGACCTACATGAACGAGGTCTTTCTCGGCCAGGACGGCAATCGTGCCGTGCACGGTTTCGAGCTGGCGGCCCACTTCTATTTCGCCAAGCCGCTCAGCGAGCTCGACTGGCTGCAAGCGGCGACGCTGATCGGCATGATCAAGGGCCCTTCACTTTACGATCCACGTCGTCACCCTGAGCAGTCGAAAGCGCGTCGCGATGTGGTGCTGGGGCTGCTCGCCAATGCCGGTTTGGTTCGGCAATCCGATCTGGTCGCGTTGCGCAAAATGCCGTTGAAACTGCGTGGTGGGGCCGACGGCAGCAATCACGAATACCCGGCCTTCATGGCGCTGGTGCGCCGACAGTTGTCGCGCGAATACAGCCCGCGCGATCTCGACGCGGCGGGCCTGAATATCTTCACCACGCTCGATGTAGAGGTGCAGCAGTCGGCCGAAGCGGCGATTCGCACCACCTTGCCGGATATCGAGAAGCGCATGCACAAGCGCGATCTGCAGGGCTCGATCATTATTCTCGACCCGGCCAGTGGCGAAGTGCTGGGCATGGTGTCGGACCGCGATCCGGACTATGCCGGCTTTAATCGTGTAGTTGATGCGCGTCGGCCGATAGGTTCGGTGGTCAAGCCGCTGGTGTATTCACTGGCGCTCGGGCAACCGACGCGTTATTCATTACTGAGTTCATTGAACGACACGGCTGTGACCTGGACCGGCGCCGATGGCAAGCGCTGGCAGCCGCAGAACTTCGACAAGAAGGAGCACGGTACCGTCAGTCTGCTGTATGCCTTGACCCATTCGTACAACATGGCGACGGTCAATCTCGGGCTGCAGCTCGGGCTGTCGCGGGTCACCACCTATCTGCAGCATCTCGGCGTGCCGGGTAAGCTGCCGCAGTACCCGTCGGTGCTGTTGGGCGCGGTTGAGCTGTCGCCACTTGAGTTGGCGGAGGTCTATACGGTGTTCGCCAATGACGGTTTCCGTGTGCCGGCGCGTGTCATCAATGCGGTCACGGATCAGAATCAACGCAAGCTCAAGCGCTACGGGCTCGCGCTGCAGCCGGTCATGGAACCGGCCACCGCCGCCTTGATGCGTTACGCTTTGACGCGCGTGGTCGCAGAAGGCACGGCCACCTCATTGGCTGCGCAATTACCGGGCGTGACACCGCTGGCGGGCAAAACCGGCACCTCGAATGACAGTCGTGATAGTTGGTTCGCCGGTTTTGGTGGCAATTTGCTCGGCGTGGCGTGGGTCGGTCGGGACGACAACAAGCCGACCGGCTTGACGGGTAGTAGCGGCGCAATGCGGGTGTGGGCGGCGGCCATGAAGGGTGCGGCCATTACTCCTTTGGAGCTGCACCTGCCTGCCGAAGTCGAATGGCAGAATGTCGATCTGCATTCAGCAACCGTGCTGCCAGGTGATTGCGCGAGCGGCGTAGCGATGCCTATCCACCGTGACAGCCCCGTCAGTCGCGCCGAGGACTGTGCGCCGCAGATGATGTCGCCGACGCCGGCCGCGCCGTCGCCGTCGCGCGGCAGCGTATTTGATCGTTTAGAGGAATTGCTGCATTGAAAATTTTCGCCGTGATGCGTGCTGCGCTGCTGGCCTTGCTGGTGATGAGTGTGACTGGTTGCGCGGGCCTGTTCGGTGCCCCTGAACCGCCCGCACCAATAGAAGACCGCATGCACAAGCGGGCCGAGACCGTGCCGCCAGTCAGCACGGGCGCCAAAACCACTCCGCTGCCGGAGCAGCCCACTTTCAAAGCGCGGCCCTTGACTACGCGACCGGCGGTACCCGCTGGTGCGATTGCCGCTGCGCCAGCCCTCGCGATGAGCAACCGGACGGCACCGCCGTCGGTGCCGGAGCTGAGTTTTCCGGCTGAACCCTTGGCCCCGGAAGACGACGGTATGAGTCTGCCCGATAACGCGGTTGACGAGTTGCCAGCGACGGCGCCCGCTAGTGTGCCGCCGCCGGCCTTGAGTCCCGCGGTACAAAGCCTGGTGAACGCGGCCAATACCGCCGCCGCCGAGAAGAACTGGGATCGCGCGCAGGCGGCACTGGAACGTGCGGTCAAGCTGGCGCCGGCCAAATCCAGTGTATGGCGGCAACTCGCCTATACCCATTTGCAGAGCGGCGATCCGGAGCGTGCGCGGGAAGTGGTGCAGCGCGCTTTGTCGCTGGCGGCGGCGGATGGGCGCGAGAATGTCGAGGCCTGGCGCTTGTTGGGCGATATCGAGCAAGCGCGCGGTGACGCTGCGGCAGCGCAAATGGCGCGTGCCAACGCGGCGCGTTTACTGCGCTAACAGGCTGGTGAAAAACTACTGCGCTCGACATTTCGCGTCCCGGCGGTGCTCGGAATCCTCACGTATTTCCATATACGCTGCGGTTCCTGCGCGCCGGCGGAACGCGAACTGCCTTCGCTCGCTACGTTTTTCACCAGCCTGCTAAACCGCGATGGCGCTCAGCGTGGCGCCGCTGGCCTTGACCAGGTCGGCCGGCGCAAGACGGACTTGCAGACCGCGCTGTCCACCGTTGACGTAGACATACGCCTCATCCTGCGCCGAAGACTCGACCACGGTGCGCAGTTTCTTCTTCTGCCCGAACGGGCTGACCCCGCCGACCTTGTAACCGGTCAGGCGCTCAGCGTCGGCGACTGGCATCATCGCCGCACTCTTGCCGCCCAGAGCTGCCGCCACCTTCTTCATGCTTGCCTCGCGATCCGAGGGCAGCACGATACAGGCAGGTTTGCCGTCGACTTGCACAATCAAGGTTTTCAAAACGC
>CAMCBY010000075.1 GCA_945873015.1 Klebsiella pneumoniae | reverse complement strand
TTGAATGTGCGAATGAATTCGCACCTACGGGGAGACGGGTTATTTGGGCAGAGCGAACACCACCAGCGCGCTGCCGAGCGTGAACTTCTCGGGCTGCCCGACCACCGACACCGCGAGGCCACCGGTGCCGCTGCCGATCGCGACATACTGGCGGCCGTTGATGCGATAGCTTACGGGCTGGCTGCGCACGCCGGAGCCGGTCTGGAATTTCCACAACACCTTGCCGCTGTCCTGATCCAACGCGAGGGCATAACCCTGTTGATTGCCGGTGAAGATCACACCGCCGCCGGTCGCCAGTGCCCCACCGACCATCGGATAGTTGTCACGGTAGCGCCATTTGATCTTGCCGCTGGCCGGATCGATAGCCGTCAGATGCCCATAGGCCTTACCGAGCGTGGCATAGGAGTCGCCGAGACTGCCGCCAAACGAAGGGTCACCGGGATGCATACCCGCTTCTTCCTTGGACAGCGACATACAACTCTCGATGACCGGCACATACATATGACGGGTAGTCGGATTGTAGGCATAGGTGGTCGAGCCATTGTTGCCGCCGATCGGCCCCGGGCACACCATCTCTTTTAAACCATCAACAGTCGGTACGTACTTCGGATCGACGGTCGGCCGGCCGTTGGCATCAAGACCCTTCGACCAGTTGAGGTTCTCGATGTATTGCGTGCCGCGCAGGAACTTGCCGGTCGCCGCATCGAGCAGATACACATACCCGTTACGATTGGGTTGCGCGATGGCACGCACCGCTTTGCCGTCGAACTCGGTATCAATCAATACCACGCTGTTGGTTGCGTCGTAGTCCCACACATCGTGGGGCGTGGCCTGGAAATGCCAGCGCAGTTCGCCGCTGTCGGCATTGAGCGCAATCACCGAGTCGCTGTAGAGATTGTCGCCCTTGCGCGCGTCGCCGTTGAACAACGGCGCCGGGTTGCCGGTCGACCAATAGAGCATGTTGCTCTTGGCGTCATAAGCGCCTGTCATCCAGGCCGGCGCACCGCCGCCCTTCCACGAATCACCCGCCCAGCTTTCGGCACCCTTCTCGCCGGCCTCTGGCACCGTATAACGGCGCCAGCGTTCTTTGCCGCTCGCAAGGTCATAGGCCGCGACGAATCCGCGCGTGGCGTATTCACCGCCGCCATTGCCGACGATGACCATGTCTTTCACCACCAGCGGCGCGCTGGTCGCGCTGAAGCCGAGTTTGTGGTCGGCCATCTGAACATTCCACACCACTTTGCCGGTGGCGCGCTCGAAGGCGAGCAGACGCGCGTCCAGGGTCGCCATAAAAATCATATTGCCGGCAATCGCGACACCACGATTGGCGGGCCCGCAGCACAGCCGCACATCACTCGGCATCTGGTGCTCGTAATGCCATTTCACATCACCAGTGACTGCATCGAGGCCATACAGATTGTTGAACGCCGCGGTGAAGAACAGCATGCCGTCGGCGACCACCGGTGAACCGGCGACCTGGCCCTGCACGCCGGTCTGGAACATCCACGCCGGCGCGAGTTTGGCGACGTTGTCGCGGGTGATGTCGGCGAGCGGGCTGTAGCGCCAGTTGGCATAGGTACCGCCATAGGTCAGCCAGTCTGCACTGGCCTCGGCGCTGCTGTTACCGGCGGCCAGACGCGCCGGCGTGACGGGCGGAGGGTCGGCGGCCAGGCTTGCGGTGACATGTAACAGCAAGGTAGCGCTGACGGCACGGCGTAACGTGACGCGCATCGAATCGATCATGGTGGCCATCCGAAGATAAAGGAGCGCGCATAGTGCCAGCGGCACGCGCCGCTGCGAAGAGTTTCGCGCGACCTGCCCTTACGGGTAGGCAGCAGGCCGCTGGACAGGGCACTGATCTGCGCTATGGTGGCGGTCGGCACCGTGGTGCGGGATGTGCCAGCGCAAGCGCTGGACGGTCCATCAACGCTGCGTCGCACAATGAAAAACAAGCTCGAGAGCCGCGCGGGCGTTAGCCACCCAGCGCGCGATAGAAAGGGGATAGAGCCATGAACAGAACCAACATCGTTGCGCTGCTCGCCTTCGCGGGTGCCTTGAGCGCCTGCGGAGCGGGCGACAGTGCGCCCAGTTCCGGCGCAGCCACACCCACACCAGCAGCCGTTCCTGCCGAACCGGCAGAACCCGCTACCCCGGTCACCGCACCGGTCGCTGCCGATCCGGTCGCGGGCACACCCACCCCGCCGCCCGCAGGCGAAACAGCACCGCGCTGAGCACCTCGGTTCGAACACCGCGGGTGTGCGACGCGGGCCTGGTGGGTCGTATGACAACAGGCCGCTGCTTTCAAAATCATTGCCACGGGCACACATGCCCGTCCAGGGGGGCGTTGACCATGTTGTCACCCTACAAGGTGCTCGATCTCAGCGACGGACGGGGCCAGTTGTGTGGGCAGATGCTCGGCGACCTCGGTGCCGATGTGGTGCTGGTCGAGCCGCCGGCGGGCTCGTCGGCGCGGCGTATCGCGCCGTTTGCCGATGGCCTGCACGCGCCCGAACACAGCCTGTTTTTCTGGGGCTTCAATCGCAACAAGCGCTCGGTCGCACTTGATATCGAGCGCGAGCAGGATCGCGCGCGTCTGCGTGCACTGGTGCTCGGCGCCGACATCCTGATTGAATCTTTCACGCCCGGTTATCTCGACGATCTCGGCTTGGGTTATGCGGCCTTGCGTGAACTCAATCCGGCGCTGGTGATGGTGTCCATCAGCGCTTTTGGCCAGCACGGACCGAAGGCGCGCTGGGCGGCCAACGACCTGACGGTACTGGCGGCCTCGGGGGTATTGCAGATCACTGGTGATGGCGATCGCCCGCCGACACGCATCGTCGTGCCGCAGGCTTTTCTGCATGGCGCCGCTGAAGCCGCGGCCGGCGCGCTGATCGCCCTGTGGGCGCGCGAGCGCGATGGTCTCGGTCAGCATGTCGATGTGTCGGCGCAGACCGCCACCATGCTCGCCACACAATTTTTTGCGCTGTGCCATGCCTGGGGCGTGACGCCGCTCGAGCGTGTCGCGGGCGGCATGAAGGTCGGGCCGATAGTTCTGAAATTCGTCAACCCGGCGCGCGACGGTCACGTCTCGGTGACGTTTTTTTTCGGTACCTCGGGTGGCCCGTTCGCGCGGCGTCTCATGGAAGTGATGCACGAGCGCGGTTTTGTAGACGAGGCCACACGCGACAAGGACTGGCTCAACTACACCGACTTGCTCATGACCGGCACTGAACCGGCCAGCGAATTGCTGCGCGGTATCGATGCCATCGCCGCATTCACCGCACAATCGACCAAAGGCGAACTGTTCACACTCGCGCGTGAGCGCGATCTGCTGATAGTTCCGGTAGCGACCACGGCGGATGTCGCCCACTCGGAACAACTCGCGGCGCGCGAGTACTGGGTGGAACTGCAGCATGCCGCAGCACAACGCGCGGTGCGCTACCCCGGCCCGTTCGCGCGCTTTTCCAAAACTCCGCTGCGTTATCGGCGACCACCGCCGCGGCTCGCTGAACATCAAACCGAAGTGTTGGCCGCGACACCGGCGCAGAGGCACGCGCAGCGCAATGTCTCACATGCACCGCGCCGCCCTGCGCTCGAGGGCGTCAAGATTCTCGATTTTATGTGGGTCATTGCCGGCCCGGCCTCGACCCGCATGTTCGCCGATCACGGCGCCACGGTCGTGCATATCGAGAGCCGGCGCGCAGTCGATGCGGCACGCACCGTACAACCATTCTGGCAGAGCCAGGCCGGGCCGGAGCGCTCCAGCGCGTTCGCCAATGTCGGCGCCGGCAAGTATGGCTGTGTGCTCAACCTGCGCGCGCCGCAGGCCCGCTCGGTGCTGCGTCGTCTGGTGGAATGGGCTGACGTCGTCACCGACAGTTTTGCCTGTGGTGTGATGCAACGCCTCGGGCTCGACTACCCGGCTTTGTGTGAATGGAACCCATCCATCATCGCCGTCAGTTCGTGTCTGAACGGTCAGTCGGGTCCGCATGCGACGCTGGCCGGTTTTGGCACCATGGGGGCACAGATGGCCGGTTTCGGTGAACTGGCCGGCTGGCCGGACCGCGCCCCGGCGGGGCCGTTTGGAGCTTATACCGACTACGTTGCGCCGAAGTTCACGGTCGCCGCGATCCTTGCTGCACTCGATCACCGGCGCCGTTGCGGCGAAGGGCAGTACATCGACCTCTCGCAGTCGGAAGCGGCGCTGCATTTTATCGCGCCGGCCATGCTCGATTTCACGGTCAACGGCCACATCATGCAACGCACCGGCAACAGCAGTGCCGAGTCCTGCCCGCACGGCGTCTACCCTGCGCAAGGCGAAGACTGTTGGGTCGCGCTCGCCGCCGACAACGATACGCAATGGCAAAACCTCGCGCGCGTCACAGGACACGACGAGTGGCTGACGCGTGACGAGTTCGCCGACCTCGCCTCGCGCCAGTTACATCACGCAGAACTCGATGCCGCCATTGCTGCATGGACCGCGAACCGCAGCGTCGCCGAGATCGAAACCGCGTTGCAGGCGGTCGGTGTGCCGGTGCATCGTTCTTCGCACAGCGCGGACTTGTTCGAAGATCAGCAGCTCGCTGCACGCCAACATTTTGTGACCGTGCCTCATCCCGAGTTGGGCCCGATACCGATAGAAAATTCCCGTGTACGTTTGTCCGACACACCGGCGCAGGTCACACGACCGGGGCCTGTCTATGGCCAGCACAACGAGTGGGTGTTAAAAGAACTGCTGGGTTACAACCAGGACGAGATAGCAGCGTTCGGCGCTGCTGGCGTGTTCGAATAAACGTCGCTCGGTCGCCTGAACCCGGCGCCGCGTGGCGCCGGGTTCAGGTCGCACCACGCGCGGCTTATTTCTTCATTTTGTCCTTAGCCATGCCCATGCCATCTTTGGCCATCTCATCTTTGGCCATCTCACCCTTACCCATCGCATCCTTGCCCATTTCGTCTTTCTTCATTTCGCTCTTGGCCATCGCGTCTTTGGCCATGGCGTCCTTGCCCATCGTATCGTCGGCATAGACATTGCCGCCGGCGACCATGAGGCCGATGATGAGGCCCGCTGCGTTAAATATTTTCATGAGTTCATTCCTCGTTTTTTCTGCAGATGCGTAGCGGCCGTGCCGCCGATATTCCACGACCGTTGAGTGGTGCTCAACTGCCGCCGAACCAGTTGTACCCCTGGTCTTCCCAGTAACCGCCGGGGTAGGTATTGGTGACAAACAGCGCCTGGATGTACTTGGGATTCTTGTAGCCGAGTTTGGTCGGCATGCGCAGCTTGAGAGGGAAACCGTAACGCGGTGGCAAGGTCTCACCGTCGTAGTCGAGTGTCAGCAAGGTCTGCGCATGCAGCGCTGTCGGCATGTCAATGCTGGTGTAATAGTCATCGGCGCATTTAAAACCGATATAACGCGCCTGGGTGTCGGCGCCGATACGCGCAAGGAACTGCGCAAACGGCACGCCGCCCCAGCGTCCAATCGCGCTCCAGCCTTCGACACAGATATGTCGCGTGATCTGTTCGCTTTGCGGCAGGGTGCGCAGTTCGGCCAGCGACCACGCGTGTTTGTCCGCCACCAGACCCGTCACTTCAAGGCGGAAACTGTCGCCATCGACTTCCCGGATCTGGTTCTCGCCGTAGTAGGCGTTGAACGGAAACGGCCGAGTGATCATCGAATCGGGATAGGTGGGAGCCAGATGTTTCGGATCGAACAACCAGGCCTGCGCCTCGTCGTTCATGCGCGACACACGCATCAACACCTTTTCCGCATTGTCTTCATTGACCACGCTGCAGCCGCTCAGCAGCGACAAGCCGCCTAAGGACAGCGAGCGTTTGAGAAACAGTCGACGGGACGCTTGCGGCATGACTTTCAGCGCGTCTTTGATCAGCGCCTCGCTGTCGATGCCGATACGACGGGGGAGTTTGAAGTTCATGTGTGAGTCCTCGCTCAGGAACCGCGAATCATGGTCAGCAATGAACGCGGCACCAGTGCCACCATGGCCAGATGTACGGCGACAAACGCCACCATCGCGCCCATTGCAATAAAGTGCACGCGTCGCGCTGTTTCATAACCGCCGAGCAACTCGCGCAGCAACGGAAACTGCACCGACTTCCACAACACCAGCCCGGATACCACCAGCAGCACGGCGTCCAGCATCACGAACAGATAGGCGGCACGTTGCACCGCGTTGTATTGGCGCGGATCGGCATGGGACAACTGGCCGCGCAGGGCGCGCGCGAGGTCGGTCAGGATTAAGCGCGGTGTCAGCGGCAGAAATTTCTGGCGCAACCGGCCGCTGAAAAGGTTGACTGACAGATAGAGCAATCCGTTGATGGCCAGCAACCACATCGCCGCGAAATGCCACAGCAGTGCACCACCCAACCAGCCGCCGATGGTGATCCCGGCCGGGATGCGAAAGCCAAAGAAGGGCGAGGCGTTGTAGATGCGCCAGCCACTCATGACCAGCAACACCACCGCGACCGCATTCATCCAATGCATCACTCGCAGCCAGCGTGGGTGTATAGGGGCGGAGGTGTCGGTCATAATGCGGTCCCGGCTCGCCCGACAGGGGCGGTCTGACAGCTAGTTCGCGCCGACAGGGGGATTGGTTACACGCCCAGGCAAAATTCGCGTCAGGCCATCTTTGTGACGGTCCTGTAACCAAAGGCTGCTGTGCAACGAAAGATGGATAATGGACAGTCTGACGCTAACGAGACGCGACTGCGGGCATTACTGCTCGAGGGATTGGGCGGTTCGACGCCTGCTTACCATGCCTTCCTCAAAGAAATGACCGCCCACCTGCGCGCCTATTTCCGTCGCCGCCTGCTCGGCCTGCCGGACGAAGCAGAGGACCTGCTGCAGGACACCTTGCTGGCGCTGCATAACCAGCGCCATACCTACGACGCTGCGCAACCCCTGACCGCATGGGTGCATGCCATCGCCAAATACAAACTCATCGATATGCTGCGTCGACGTTCGCATCGCGAACAACTGCACGAGCCGCTGGATGAACACGACACGCTGTTCGCCCATAGCGATCTCGACGCCAGTGATGCGCAGCGCGATCTCGCGCTGTATCTCGATCAACTGCCGCCGCAGCAACGGCTGCCGATCATTCACATGAAACTGCAGGGTCTGTCGGTGGCCGAGGCCGCCGCCGCGACCGGCATGTCAGAATCGGCCATCAAGGTCGGTGTGCATCGCGGTTTGAAGGCGCTGGCCGCATTGTTCGGAGCGCGTTCATGAAGACCGACGAGCTGGTAACCATGCTGGCGAATGGCGATGTCGCGATTGCGCCGCGCGCACTTGAACGCCGCCTGCTGGTCGGCATCTGCGCCGGCAGTCTTGCGGCGGTGGTATTGATGGTGACACTGCTCGGCGTGCGGCCCGACCTGCTGGCCGCCACACAGCAGCCGATGTTCTGGGTCAAGTCACTGTTCGCGGCGAGTCTCGCGCTGGCGGCGCTGGTGACGGCGACGAGGCTGTCGCGCCCGGGGGTATTGCTCGGTCGCGCACCGGCAGCGGTGGCGAGTCCTGTACTCGCGATGTGGGCCCTGGGTGCACTCGTATTGCTGGCCGCGGCGCCGGATCAACGCGCGAATCTGTTGTTCGGTGACACCTGGAATGATTGTCCGCTGGTGATAACGCTGCTGGCGCTGCCGATATTTGTCGGCACCTCGTGGGCGGTGGCGGGATTGGCGCCGATCCGATTGCGGCTGGCGGGTGCTGCCAGCGGATTATTGTCCGGCGCGATGGCGACCCTGGTCTATTGCCTGCATTGCCCGGAAATGGCCGCGCCGTTCGTAGCGGTGTGGTATGTGCTCGGCATGGCTGTGCCGACCGTGCTCGGCGCGCTGCTCGGGCCGCGCCTGCTGCGTTGGTAAGCGTGCGCCGCGAACGGTCAGGCAGCGCGCGCGGTCGCCGCGCCTAGCGGGCGAACTGCACTTCGTATTTAACGTGGCTCGGCGGTGAACCTTCCGGGGTCTTGGTCACGATTTCATAGGAGTTGTAGCCGTGACCGGTGCGATAGAACTCAATCTCTTTGCGCGCGCGCTCGTCGGTGGTCTGCCCCGCCAGGGTGCCGGCCACCTCGATACGAAATGAAAAGCGGTCGGGGTTGGCAGCGAGATTGGTCGGCGGCGGCCCATCGCCCACCTGCGCGCATCCACCCAACAGGGTCAGCACCAGTAATGCCATGCCGAAACGCGAGCGTGTCATGCTTGTCTCCTGTCTATGTCGGGTGTTGAACGCGTGGCGACCAGGGCTGTGCCCGGTGCAGCCACGCGGTGCGCCAAGCATAAGCGAAAATGACCTGTCTGCCGCGCGCGCGACACCGGATTCACCAGCGCCGCACTGACCGCCTCACTCAAGCCGAAGCGGCGAAGAAACGATCGAAGTACATCTGCTCCGCCGGCAAACCTTTGGCGCTCAACAGGCGGCTGACGGTTTCACACATCGGCGGCGCGCCACACAGATAGGCATCGACCTCGCGTGCATTCTCCACCGCGTGTTGCACGGCGCGGGTGACCGTGCCGTTGGCGCCGGCCCATTCATCACCGTCCTGCAATCCATCCAGGGTCGGCACAAATTCAAGCTTGAGCCCGCAACCGGCACGCAACTCATCCAGAAACGGCAGGTCGAGCGGGCGACGGGCGCCGTAGAACAGCGTGAAACTGCGCGTATCACCGCGTTCGCTGGCATCGCGCAACATCGACATGATGGGCGCGATACCGGAGCCGATGGCACACATCAACACCTCGCGCGTGCCGGCACGCAGATAACTTGCGCCAAAGGGTCCGCGCACCGAGATGGTTTGACCGGCCTGCATCGTATCGAGGCCGCCGGAGAACGCACCACCCTCGATGCGTTTCATGACGAACTTGAGCAACTGCGACGAAGACGGCGGCGACGCCATCGAATAGCTGCGCCAGACCTGGCCCTGCCCGCTGTCGAGACCGAGTTCGACAAATTGCCCGGCGTAGAACGTCAGCGGCGCCGGCAGTGCGACCGCCAGTTCCCACAGTTCTGGCGTGAGCTGGGTCACGCCCGCCACTTCGGCCTCGCAGCTGGTCGGCGTCAACACCGGCAAAGCGCGCGCGTCGGGCAGACGATGGTCGCGTATGAGTACATCACTCAAGGGTCGCGCGCGACACAGCAAAGCCCAACCGGCATCCTGTTCGTTGTCCGGCAACGAATAGGCGGTCACTTCCCCCAAGTCGACCACACCGTCCTCGACCAGGTACTTGCACGTTGAACAGCGGCCATGGCGGCAGCCGTACAGCAGTTCCACGCCCTGCCGCAGCGCGCCGTCGAGAATGGTCTCGTCGGCGCCGCACATAAAGGTCTGGCCGCCGGGCGTCAGCTCGACGACATATTCCACATCACTCATGAATCAGGACCGACTACTACTCGCGATGAATCTGCGTGACGTCACTGGTCAGGGTAAATTTATCCGGCTCAGTCATCACACGCCCGACATAGGTCGACAGGATCACCAGCCACTGCGACATGCTGAGTTCGGTGCCGAGTTCCTCGGCCACGTCTTTCAGATTGACCTCGATGTGCCCGGCCGGCGACGTTATCTTCCAGAACGTGCCGTGGTCGGCGATCACCAGCGTCGGATCGTCGCGCTCCAGCACATCGAGCGTAGCCTGTGCCTCAGGCGAGCCCTGCATCAGCACCAACGAGACGTCGATGCGTCCAGTAACCGCGGCGGTCATACCTGCCCGTCCAGCGTACTGGTGAAGCCCAGTTCACGGATATGCCCGGCACACACCGCGCGCGCGGCGTCATAGGAGGCCGCGAAACTCAAGCCTTGCTGGGGCGCAGCGTCATAGACCGGCGCCAGGGCCCGCGCGGCCGCATCGGCGCGCGTGCTCCAGTCGTCGAGCCAGCTTTGAATCACACCACGATTGTGCGCGGCGTGGACGCTGCCGTCGGCCGTCATCATGCGCACGAAAGCCTGACTGGCAATCAGATTACGACGGCGATCACGCTCGGCGGTCATGACGATATGCGGCGCGACCGCGTCTTCGTTATGCATGGCACCGCGGCGCACCAGATCGCTCACCGCCATCTGCTGTAACAGCGGCCCGACCACCAGATTCAGTCCGACCAGCAATTCCGCCCAATCGGTGCACGCCATGATCTCTTCGGCAAGTTTGCGCGCCGGCTGATAGGCAGGTGCTTCCAGCCATTGTTGTTTGCCGAGGTCGTCATCGACCGCTACATTGACGTTTTCGAGTTCGACCAGATACACCACCACATCCTGTGCGTGGCGCAGATGATCGAAACTCTGGAAACACAACAGATTGCCGAGCGTGTCGGACAAGGCCTCACGTTGCGCCGGTGCCAGACAACGGAACAGTGCGTATTCAAAAAATGACCAGGCACGGTAATGCCCGCACAAGATGTTCCTGACCCAGCCCGGCGACAGCGCGGCCAAGGTGCCATCCAGGGCCGCGTCTTCGGTCATACGCGCAATCGAGGTTTCCTGCTGTTCCTGATGGCGCACGTAGGTGCGTTGCCATTGCTGAGCAGGATCGCGGAACGCATACCAGTCGTGATGACGTAGCAGGGTTGAGTCCTCGGACCACAGTGTGCGGCCGTCGGGTCGCAGCACATACCACTCGGTGTCGTCGAGATTGGCACTGAGTTTGTCAAAGCCCCACGCATCGGGCTGCTGATGTACGGTCAGCGCTTCGTATTCGGTCAGACGACGCGCGGCCGGTTTGATGAAGGTGAAGTCGCGCGCGAGTTTGCCCGCCACGCTGGCAGTCGTGGCCTCGCTCATTGCAGCACCACCACCGGGCCCTGGGAGGGCAGGTCCTTCAAGGGATCGGTAATACCGAACTGCTGACGGCGCATGTCATCCAGCGTCCAGCGTTTGTCGGCACGCAAATGCGGTTGTGCCAGCAAGGTCTTGCCGTCGTTGCGCACCAGACCGCATTTCTCGATGTACTCGGCAATCGAATAACCATCGAAATGTTCGTCCCAGGTGCGGCTGCGGGCATAACGATGGGGTTCGAAAGCAAAGGTACGTTCGCAGCCGTCGGAGCAGAACGCATGTTTGCGGCCGCCGTAGTCCTTGATGCGCACAGTCGAGATGTCGGGGCGCGGGAACACGCAAGGCATGTGGCACACGCGGCACAGCGCTGGTACACCGCCGAGCAAGGAGATCGGAATCTGACCGTGGGCCGGGTCGCTCATCTCGGCATAGTTTTCCCAGAACTTGCCATAGCGGTCGTACCAACCGGGATACTTGAGTTCAAACCAGTCGAAGTCGCGCGAGTTCAAAGGATCGATACGGATGAACTGCATGGGCCAGGTCGCGGCCAGCATCATCATCGCGGTGTGCCCTACCCACTTCACACGCTCTTTCGCTTCCTCCCAGCCACGCGGCAAGCTGACGCCGAAAGGTTCGAGTCGCTCGATGTAACCGCCGGCCCAATCCTGGCCAACCCATTCGCTCCACGCTTCATGATAAGAACCGCCACGGTTCTCCTGGAAATAATCGTAGACCGCTGATACGAACGTATCGAGGAAGGTGTGCTGGCGCCAGAACGCGGCATCGAAGTCGCGTTGCAGACGCGGCAGGTTGTCCGGCACGGACGCGATCGCGGCGAGCGTCGCATAGCCATTGGCCATGTGGCGTGCTTCATCGGACTGCACCGACAGAAAGGTGGTCGGGGTCGCCTGATCGCCATTCGCTGCGGCCACTTCGGTCAAGGTCACAAACAGCGGGTTGGTATAGGCGGTTTC
>CAMCBY010000074.1 GCA_945873015.1 Klebsiella pneumoniae | reverse complement strand
GGCCGCCGCCGCGAGCCGCTGAGTGCGTGCAGAGGCAAGCAGGCCTCGATTCCTGAGGCCGGGGCCGCTATTCTGCGCAGGCACCCGGCACATCCGCACGCCGCGTCTGGTATCCGCCAGGGTGGCGCTCGCGGTCGATAACCGGCTTGAGGCATAAGGATAGTGCCGTTCCTCTGCTCAGGAGCACCGCTTCCCTTACGCGCCATGACCGGATCCCCTCAATCTGCCCTGGTCTATGCACTCGCGCGCATCGGGCTCAGCAAAACCCTGTTGGCGACCAAGGGCAGCGACCGGTATCTGGTGCATAGACTCGAGCCACGCGGCGAGCGTCTGACGCTTATCAAACTCGGTGAACTGAAAGCGCGCGGCGCGCCGGTCATCGGCCGCGTCAGCCGCCCGGAAGCGGTATTGCGCCTGCCTTGGCAGCAGACCCTGACCTTCTACGGGCGCTGGTATGACGAACTGTCCAGCGCCGATCGCACCCACGCCTTACGTATCAAAATTGCACGCGCACCGCTCGCCACACTGCTGACGCAGATTGCACGGGACGACCGCTACGGTCTGATCGGCACCTACTATTCGGTGTTCCGCACCATCATGGACTGCAAACAACGCATTCCGCTGATCCTGCTCGACGCCGCGCTGGTCGAAGATGGCAGCCTGCCGGTGATCCTGCCGGACAGTGTCGCCGACCGTGGTTATCAGGAAATGGAATCGCTGTTGCGCCTGATGCTCAGAATGGAAGAGAACAAAGCCGCGGCGGCGGCGCAGAGCGACGCCCTGTTGTAATCGTCCGCAACACGCCGTTGAGTGCGCAAGGAACGAGAAGGATTGCGCAGCGTCGGTGACTAAAGTGCGTCATTCACTTTCGTCACGACAGAGGAACTCAAGGCATGAGTCGTATCGTTCTCGTTCATGGCTCCTGGCACGGCGCCTGGTGCTGGCATAAGGTCGTTAGCCGTTTGCGCGCGCATGGGCACGAGGTCATCGCACCCGACCTTCCCAGTCATGGCCGCGACTGGACGCCAGCGCGCGACGTCGGCCTGCAGGATTATGCCGACCGCCTGCTGACCATACTCGATGCGAGCGCCGAGCCCAGCGTGGTGGTCGCCCATAGCCGCGCGGGTATCGTGTTAAGCACCGTCGCCGAGCAACGGCCCGACCTGATTCACTGCGGTATCTATCTCGCGGCAGTCGTCGCGCTGCATGGAGAGACGGTGTTCGACCTGCTGGCCCACGCCGGCGACTCGCGCCTGTTGCCCTACTTCTATCAAGCCGAAGATGGCAGCTACGACATGCTGCGCGAAGAGGGTTATCGCGACGCGCTTTATCACGACTGCAGCGAGGACGATATCGAACTCAGCCGTCTGCTGCTGAGCCCCGAACCACTCAGACCCTCTTTGACACCGATGCAGCTCAGCGCACAAAACTACGGTCGCGTACGCAAGGCCTACATCGAACTCAGCGCCGACCGTGCCGTGCCGCTCGACTGGCAGCGCTACATGCACCGGCGCGAGACCATGAGCGCCGTGCGCAGTATCGACGCCAGTCACTCGGCGTATTTCTCCAAGCCCGATGAATTGACGCGAGTGATAGAAGAACTGTCGAGCAACGCCTGAACGCAGGCCCGTAGGTGCGAATTCGTGCGCACCTTCAGTTTCCGTCGGGCATCGATGGATTGAGCTTGAATGTCAGGCTGAAGCCTGACCCACAGAGCTCTTGCTCTTGCTCTTGCTCTTTGTGGGTCAGGCTTCAGCCTGACATTGGCAGAGGGCACAGCGCTCGAAACTGGCAAATGAATGTGCGAATGAATTCGCACCTACGATTCAGATTTTTGCGGTCTCTAGTTCGCCACTGCGGAACATGTCGACCAGGCGGAATTTCTGTAACTTACCCGACGCCGTCGCCGGAATGGCCGGCAACGCATACCACTGGCTCGGCACTTTATGCCGCGCGAGACGTGCCGCAACATATTCGCGTAAGGCCTCACCGCTCGCCGTTAAATCGGCCTTGAAACTCACCACCGCGCCCACCTGTTCGCCCCAATAATCATCGGGGATACCGACCACCGCCACTTCCGCGACCGCCGGATGGGTATACAGCACTTCTTCAATTTCGCGCGGATAGATGTTCTCGCCGCCGCGAATGATCATGTCTTTCAAGCGGCCGGTGACGCGACAGAATCCGCGCGCGTCCATGCTGCACAGATCCCCTGTATGCAACCAGCCTTCGTCATCGATGGTGGCGGCGGTCGCTTCCGGCATTTCGAAGTATCCCATCATGACCAGAAAACCACGCGTACACAGCTCACCCGGCGTATCGAGCGGCAGGGTCGTACCACTCATCGGGTCGATGATCTTCACTTCAATCTGCGGAATCGGCTGACCGATGGTTTCGCTCTTGTCGACCGCGTTGTCGTGTGGCCGGGTATGGGTGATGGCCGGCGAAGTCTCGGTCTGGCCATAACCGATGATGAGCGTGACACCGAACTGCTCTTCGACCTGGCGCACTACTTCCATCGGCACGATGGTGGCGCCGGAGAACACGGTCTTGAGACTCGACAAATCGCGCGGTTTGCGCGCGTGCGCGGCGAGCAACGCAATCAACATGGTCGGCACGCCAAAGGTATAAGTGACGTGCTCCTGTTCGACGAGGTCGAGCATGGACTCCGCGTCAAAAGCCGCCGGCTGCACCATGGTCGCGCCAATCTGCGCCATGCCGAGCACATTGCCCACGCAACCGGCAGTGTGAAACAAGGGCGCGACGGCGAGATTGATGGTGCTGCCATCCAGCCCTTTGATCAAAGCCATGATGCGCGAGTTGTTGGTCACGCTGAAATGATTGAGCAAAGCGCCCTTGGGCCTGCCGGTGGTGCCGGAAGTGTACTGAATCATGCACGGCGCGCGCGGATCGACTGCCGGCAAGTTCGCGCCACGGTCGTTGCTTGCGACGAACTCAGCGAGTTCATCGAGACACACGACCCGTGAGAGCGTGATGTCTTCGCCGGCCAGCGCCTCGTTCACCGCCGCCGCCATATCGAGGCCGCGATAATTTCGCTCGTGAAACACACCGCGCGCACGTGACTGGCGCAGCACGTAACCCAGTTCGGCCGGCCGATAGGCGGGGTTGACCGTCACCAGCACCATACCAGCCAGCGCCAGACCAAATTGCACGATGACCCATTCCGGGCTGTTGCCGGCCCACACTGCGACGTGGTCACCTGGCGCGAAGACATTGAGCAAGGCGCGTGCGCTGCGCTCCGCGTCCGCGAGCAAGGCGGCATAGGTCCAGCGCCGGCGGCTGCCCTCGTCGGGGTGCCCTTCGATGAGCGCGATACGCTCGGGATGGGCGGCCGCCGCAGCGCGCAACACGCCACCGCAACTGGTCTCAATCAGCGCCAGTTCGTCACTGAGCGGCCAGTAGGATTCGTTGAGCAGTTTCATGTCGGCAGATTGAGCACATGTTTGGCGATGATGTTGCGCTGGATTTCATTGCTGCCGGCATAGATAGGTGCCGGCCGTGCGTTGTAGAAATGACTGAGCACATCGACCTCGGCACTGCCGAAGGCCTGCGTGCCGCGCACGCCGGCGGCTGCGCCGCCCGCCTCCAGAATCATTTCGCTCAGCCGCACATAGGTTTCGGTCGACCAGATCTTGAGCACCGAGATATCAATGCCCGGCTCTTCGCCGCGCTTGATCATGGCGGCATAGTCGCCATACAGCGCTTCCAGATCGAGCACATCGAGCGCGATGCGCACCAGACCATCGACGAACACCGCGTCGTCCATACGACCATCGGCCTGCGCCAGTTCGCGCAGTTGATGCAGCGCGTGCTGACATAGCTTGGGGCTGCCGACAAACAGACGCTCATGACCAAGCAAGGATTTGGCGATGGTCCAGCCCTGGTTGAGTGCACCGACCAGATTGGCGCGCGGCACGCGCACGTTATCGAGAAACACCTCGCAGAAATCGACATGCCCGCCAAGATTGATGATCGGGCGCACCGTCACCCCGGGTTGGTCGAGGTCGATCAGAAGAAAGCTGATGCCCGCCTGGGGTTTGGCCTGCGGGTCAGTGCGCACCAGGCAATACATATGCGTGGCATCCATACCGTGGGTGGTCCAGGTCTTCTGGCCGTTGACGACGAACTCATCACCTTCGAGCACCGCACTGGTCGCGAGCGACGCGAGATCAGAGCCGGCGTTCGGTTCGGAATAACCCTGGCACCAGATCTGGGCACCGGTCAGCGCATGGCCCAAATAACGCTCGCGCTGCTCCTGATTGCCATTCGCCTGCAGGATCGGACCAATCATGACGATGCCCTGATCCGGCGCGCGCGCCACACCCCAGCGCTCGAGTTCTTCGATGAAGATAATCATCTTGCTCGGGCCTAAACCCATGCCGCCATATTCGCGCGGCCACGCCGGCGCTGCCCAGCCGCGTGCCACCAGACACGCATGCCAGTCCTTGATTTCAGCCCAGCGCAATTGGCCCGGCGGGTGGCGCAGGTCCGCAGGATAGTTCGCTTCTGTCCAATGACGTACGGTGCTGCGGAACAAACGGTCTTCGACTTCGTTCCAGTCGCCGCCAGGCGGCGCATAGTCATCGGGCAGCGGTGCGGGCAACACCGCTTCATGGCCATTGTCGCCAGCGCGCAGCGCCGCCATGCCGCGCAATTGTGTGATGGCGCCACCGAAACGTGCGCTCATCACCAGGCCACGTTGCACATACAGCGAGACATCACACTGTTCGGTGTAACCGATGGCGCCATGCAGCTGGATACATTCGCGCAGCACCCGTGTGACGGTATCGCAGGCGCGCTGACGGGCGCGCGCGCAGGCCAGCTCGGTCGCATCACCGCCATCGATCGCGGCCACGGCCACATCCAGGGCGGCGCGAGTCAGACGCAGATGCATGAACATGTCGACGGCACGATGTTGCAACGCCTGGAAGCTGCCGAGCGCGCGCCCGAACTGACGACGCGTGCGCAGGTAATCAAGCGTCACCTCAAACAGGGCTTCACACAGGCCGAGCATATAAGCGCTGCCGGCCACTGCACCGAGCGCCAGGCAATGGTCGAGCTGGGCGCTGCCCAGCACGCGCGCGGCGCTGGTACGCACGCTCGCACAGGTGACGCGTCCATCGCGCGAACCATCGGCGAGCGGCAATGCGTGGATGGTCAACCCGGGCGCATCGCGCGGCACCATACACACCAGCAGGCCGGCCTCGCTGCGGGCCGGAATCAACACCACGTCGGCGTCGGCCGCCAGCGGCAATTGTCCGGCATCGCCGTTCAGCAGCCAGCCGTCGCCATCGCGGCGCGCCGCGACCGCGCGCTGCCATGCGACCGGCGTCAGCGGAGAGCTATAGATCTGTGCGCCTTCCAGCAGTGCGGTCAGTTGCTGCTCGTCGGCACCGACGGCGGCAAGCACACTGGCAGCCATCACGGCGCTCTCAACGAACGGCTCGCCGGCCACCACCCGCCCCAGTTCACGGCACACGCTCGCCACGGCCTGCGCGCCGAGACCGAGCCCACCCTGCGCTTCCGGCACCACCAGGCCGCACCAGCCGAGTTCGGCCATTTCAAGCCAGGCATGACCGTCAAAAGCCTGGCCCGCGTCGTGCAGGCTACGCAGGCGCCGTGGCGCGAGGGCCCGCACGCAATAGTCGGCAACGCTGTCGGTGAGCAGCGTAGTGAAATCCGGTTCGCCACCGGCGGCGTGGGGTGTATTAGTCATGGGGCGCAGCATAACGGCCTCGATAAAATCCGCAATCAGACTTCCAGGGAGGTGGGCTCGCGGCGTGCGTGTGACGCTTGATATTGCGCGGTGAATCTTTCACCTTGGCGGCGCGACAGGGACCGCGCCCTGCGACACCAGGAGCAGTGTTCGATGGCCACATCGCCCAACGACGGCACGACCACGCGTCGTCGCCGCAGCAATCGTTTAAGCGCATTTGCGGTCGGCATCGTGCTGTTGCTGGGTGCTGGCTGGTATTACCTGAGTGCGCGCAGCGCCTCGGAACATCTGGCCAGGAACAGTTTCCGCCAGTTGAACAACCTCACCGATCAGGTCGATGCGGTGCTGTTGAATTTTCCCCATCTGTTCAACTTTCTGCCGGTGGCCGCCAATGTCGGCACGACGCTGGCGGGCCGGCCAACCGATACGGTACGCGACTGCAGCGCCGCCACACTCGAGACTGAAGCTGACACAGGGGGTGCCCTGCAACGTTATCTGCAATGCGCGCTGATGGCGACGCAGGATCAGAGCGCCGGCCAGGCCGCGCCACTGCGCGAATCTTTGTCCATCATCACGCAGGTGCGTCGCGACCACCGCGACAATGAAATCCGCTATCGGCGTTCGCTGCAAAGCAATCGTATGCTCGCCAGCCTCAGCATGCGCTGGGTGGAAAACGACAACTCTCTTTGTAGAAGCGGCGACGAGGTGCGCGCCCGCGGCACCAGCTTCACGCTCAACGGCAGCGCCGGCAATCGCGAACTGGTGGTGACCGAATGCACCAGCGATGGTCCGCGCCCCAGCCACGGCCGGCGCCTGCCGAGTGCCCATTTGCCTTTCGGCGCCCTGTTCGACCCGGCCGGGCTCAACTTCGATTTCGATCAGTTTGCGGTGCTCGATGGCAAGGGTGAACTGCTGTATCTGTCGACCGAGAGACTGGGCAAGGGCCGCCACGATTTCGGGCGCCTGCCGGACACCAGCGAATTCACCCGCCTGTTGAAACTCGACGTCAGCCAGCCGCCATCCGCCAACGGTGGCGCAGCGGATGCCGGCGGCGACGCTGCACAGGAACGCTATACACGCATCCTCAAGCGCCGCTTCGGCGCCACCGACTACACGGTCTTCGTGCAGCCCCATGTCCCGCCCCTGGCGCCCGCCGACAGTGCGGCCGCTTATGCGAGCTGGTATGTGGTCGGTCTCAAGGAAACGCGCCGCTTCAATGCCGAGCGTTTTCATGTCGCGCCGCTTGAATTTGCAGTGTTCAGCTTTGCCCTGCTGCTTGCCATTGCGCTGCTGCCGGCGGTGCGTCTGTTATTCCTCGGCCGCGGCACCAGCCTGTCGCGCTTCGATTTCAGCGTGTTCGTGGTCAGCCTCATCGTCGCCACCGGCAGTGCAGTGATGCTCGGTCTCATCATCAATTCCAGCGTCAAACAGCGCCTCGACACCGACGCCACCCTCGCGCAACTGGCGAGCGAACTGAAAGACAGACTCGAACTCGAACTGCGCAGCAAGGCGCGCGCCCTCGACGCCGCTGAACAGACCATCATCGCGAGTTACCAGGCCCTGCCGGCACCGCTCAGGGCGCTGCTCCGTGAGGCACGCCAACTCGAACAGAATTCGGCGCTGTACCGCAAGCTCGCTGCCAGTTACCCCGCTCTGCGCTTTGCGCCGCAACCCGAACAACTGACGCGTGACGATGTCGCGGCCCTGCAATATCTGGCCAGCGATCAGGGGCTGTATCGCGACTTGTATCGCGCCCTCAGCGCGACTCCGACGCTGGTCGGCGAGCTGCCGGCCATTCTCACCTTGCAACGTCATGCGCACGCCTATTACGACGGACTGGTGGCGCTCGACGCGCATAACGTCGACCCGGCCTGCGCCAATCCGACCGCCGCCTACACCCTCGCCGATGTGCCGCCGGATCAACAAACGCCGCTCACCGGCAACGATTACGCGCTGGCCTGGCTCATCGATGCGAATGGCGACCAGGTGTTTGGTCAGCTGAATAATCGCCGCGGACAGTTGCGTCATCTGAATGTGCCGAGTCGCGAATATTTCAAGCGCGCGCGTGATGGCCAGGTCTGGCATCCGCCGTGGGCCGCACCTGCCGGTATTTACGTCGAGCGGGTGTGGTCACGCAGTGAAGGGCGCAAGACCACCATCCTCGCCCGCCCACTGGCCAGCGACGCCGCGCGACTGCCGGCGGCCTTGCGCAGTTGCGCGCCACGGGTGGCAGCGCTGATGACCAATATGCGCGCGCTGACCGCCGCGGTACTGCCGGCCCATTACGGCTTTGCCGTGCTCGCTGATCAGAGCGGCGAGGTGCTGTTTCATGCCAACGATGAAGCCGCCCTGATAGAGAATTTTTATACCGAGACCAATAACAACAAGACTCTGCTCGCCGCCACTCAGGCCGACCAGGACGATCACTTCACCAGCTTCTACAGCGACCGCTGGATTCAGGGATTTGTCACACCGGTGCGCGGTGTGCCGTGGTCGATGGTGGTGTACCGCGACAACGAGATGTCGGCCTCGATCATTTTGGAAGCGGCGGTGCTGGCATTCGTGCCGGTGCTCGCGATTGCAGCTCTGGTGCTGCTCGGCATGGAGTTGCAGCACGCGCTCGGCTACGCCATCGCCAACGCCTGGTGGCCACATCCCGATAATGCGCTGCGCCATGCGCTGACCGCCGCCATCAGCATCGCCTACGCCATCGCCCTGTTCCGCAACCTCGGTAACCGCGACGGCCTGGCCCTGGTCATCCAACCGCTGTTGATAGGCCCGCTGCTGTTTGCCTATCTGTCGTCGCTGTGGGCTGATACTTCGCTGCGCAATGTGCTGCTGGTGGTGATTCCGCTGGTCGCCTTGACCTGGGGGTTTATGCTCGACGGCGTCGAGTTCGCGGTGCTGGCGCTGGCGCTGGCCGGGGTGATCGTGGCCTTGAGTCGCGTAAGCCGCGTGGCCCGTGCGCTGCGTCCGTACTTCCGCAGCGTGCACGCCTTGGCCGGCATCGGCCTGTTCACTGCGGTGGCCGGCGTGCCGGTGTTCGGTTTCTATCAGGACGCGGTCGGTTATTACTTGAGTCGCGAATCAGATTTCGCCAGCGCCTGGACCCACCATGCGCAGCGCGATCGTGGCAACAACTTGAAAGAGTATTGCCAGACCCTGCGCGACAGCGCGCGCCTCGACGGTGAGTGCCGGCAACCCCCACCGCGGTATGACGAAAATATCGAAAGCCTGCACGCGCCGGCGCCGTGTGCCGCCAACGCAGTCGAGGCGCCCTGCGATTACCGCCCCAAGGACTCTTTTGCCTATCGCGCGGCGCTGCTGATGAAACACACGCTGGCACCCTATTCCGACGAGAACGCGATGCTGCGGCCCTTGAGCGGCGCACCGACGCTGCAGGCAGACGTATTGCGGCGCCCCGATGTATCACGTCATATCGATGCAAGCGCCGCGCTGCTTATCCTGTGCTGCACATCGTTGTTCCTGGGGCTGGTCTCATGGCTCGCTTCGCGACGGCTGTTTGGACTGCAGGGCGCCGGCGCATACAGCTTCCTGCCGCCGTGGCCGGTAGCGGGCGATACGCAGGACGAGCGGCCGGCGCTCGAACTCTTACACCGGCCGAGCTTTCTGATCGGTTATTCACCGACCGCCCTCGAGCTTGAACAATGGTCGGCCCAGTGCAGCGTGCAGGCCTGGCATGAAATCGATGGGAGCGTAGCGGTGACGCGCGCCGTGGTGGTGACCGGCCTCGAACTCGCGCTGCGCGAGCTTGATGCGGCGCGCGCTGCAGCCTGTCGCAGCGCGCTCAAATCCTTGTTGGCGCGCGGCGGCCGGGTGGTGGTGGTCTGCGAAGTACTGCCGGATTTTTTCATTCACGACGCGGTAGCGAACGGCGTCGGCCATCTCGGCAGCGATGGCGAGGCGCAGTTCGCGTGGCTCGATCTCATTGAGCGATTCGACAAACTCGGCGCGCCGCTGCGCTGGGACGGCGGTGCAACCCGCCCGGCGCTGGTGGACGACGAACTGTCGACTTTCCCTGAACTGCAGATTCACGCCGCCACCATCAAGCAGCGCACCGAGCACGTAACGCGGCCGGTGCAGGCCCTGGCGGTAATCTTCCGTCTCGCCGAAAACCTCTACTTCCGCAAGTGGAGCGCCTCGACCTTGCGTGAACAGGCTTTGTTGCTACAACTGGTGCGGCGCGAACTGGTCAATCCCGATCAGCATGACGTGCTGGAAAGTCTGCTCAACCGTGGCCTCATCGTGCGCGAACCGCGCATACGCATTGCCAGCCGCACCTTGCAGTGGTTTGTCGAAAACGTGGAAGTTTCCCGCGAGCTTGATCAGTTCAGCGCACGCTTTCAGGACAGCCTGTGGCAGTCGATGCGCTGGCCGGTGATCATGGTGTTGGGGCTGCTCGCACTGTTCCTGTTCCAGAGCGGCGACGACAAGATGCAATGGATCATCGCCTCACTCGGTTCGGTGATTACCTTGAGTTCGACGGTGCGGCAGTTGTGGAGTGTCGTGAAAGGCGGTGAAGAGGCGGCAAAATGACTGTAGGTGCGAAATCATTCGCACATTAAAAACCAAACGTTGCGCCTGCGTCTGGGCTTAAATGTGCGAATGAATTCGCACCTACAGGGTACTGATTACAGGTTGCCTTTGTGCTGTACGCCGTCTACCGGCAGCATCGCGCCCGATACCCAGCTCGCTTTTTCCGAGGCCAGGAACACCACCGCATTGGCCACTTCTTCGGGGCGACCCATACGCCCGAAAGGAATACCGGACAACACCACATTAAAAAAGTCAGGCGTGTCGCGTTTGACGTTTTCCCAGAAACCGCCGGGGAAATTTATCGAACCAGGCGCCACACAATTGACGCGGATGTTTTTCGGCGCGAGTTCCATCGCCATGCTCTTGGAGTGACTGATGAGGCTGGCCTTGGCCGCCGCATAGGCCGCCACGCCGGGCAGACTCGCTTCGAGACCCGAAATCGAGCTGATATGGATGATCGCGCCGCCGCCCTGGGCTTCGAGCCACGGCACCACCTTCCAGGTGGCGCGCACTGCCGCCATCACGTCTACGGACAAACTCGCCGCCCAGCCTTCCTCGGTGTCCATCACACCAAAACCCGAGGGGTTGTTGACCAGCACATCGACACGCCCGAGCACGGCATGGGCGTTGTCGAGGAAACCGGCCAGCGATGCGGCATCGCCGACATCGCAGCTCGAGGCGAACACCTTGACGCCGAGCGCGGCGAGTTCGGCGCGGGTCGCTTCGAGGGCTTCGGCGCCGCGCGCGCAGATCGCCACGTTGGCGCCTTCACGCGCGAATTCCAGCGCGATCGCGCGGCCGATACCTTTGCTGGCGCCCGTCACGATGACGCCCTTGCCTTTGAGTCCAAGATCCATGAAATCCCCCTGCGCACAATTTGTTGAATAAGCGACCGCAAGATAGGGGGTGCAAGCACGACGGGCAAGACTTGTTTGCCGTCCCGTAGGTGCGAATTCATTCGCACATTAATATGCGCGCCTCAACGCTCAGCCCCGCCATTAAATGTGCGAATAAATTGGGTGTAGGTCTCAAACTGAGCGTCGGCAGGTGATCTTCTGTGGGTCAGACTTCAGTCTGACATTCACAGGCGATTGGCGGCAGGAGGCTTTCACGACAGTGTCAGACTGAAGTCTGACCCACAATCACCTGGACGACCTACTGGTGCGATATCGCGCAATACTGCTACGGGTTCCTCACGATTCCAGTGTATTACCGGGATTAAGCTCGCTACTACGAAGCGCTTGATTCGTAATATCAGTTTCAGACCTACACCCAACGAATTCGCACCTACGAGGATGGGCAGGCAGCCCCGCCTGCCGACGCTTACAGCACCAGACTTGGGCCGCCGTTGTTGCTCCAGTAGTCGTTATCGTAGTACTCGCGCCATTCGATGATCTTGCCGTTCTCGGTCAACTCGAACATGCCGCAGACCTTCAACTCCATCTGCCACACGCCACTGCCGTTCCAGTCCCACTGGT
>CAMCBY010000073.1 GCA_945873015.1 Klebsiella pneumoniae | reverse complement strand
CGAGTTTGCCACGGTGGCCAACGAAGTCGGGCCGGTCATCGATGAGTTGCGCCAGGGCGGGCTCAATGCCAGCCAGCTCGATGGGGTCAGACGAGAGCTCGAACAGATGCGCAGCCTCGCCGAACAACGCCTCGACCAATATGAAGCTGATACCCACGAGGACGAAGCCGCGCTTGAAAGCATGTATCGCTCGCGGGTGTGGGATGACATGAGTTTCGCTTTGGCGGCTTTCCCCTATTGGCGCGCCTGGATCGATCTAGAACTCGCCCGTATGGTCAGCGGCCAGGGCGAGAAGAGCAAAGCATTGCTGCCCGCCAAAGCCGGTTTCAAATCCGCGTCGGTGCAGCTGTTCAAACCCGGCTTGGTCTATGGTGGCTGGTTGGGTCTCGGTTACGTCGAGCTCGAAGGCGGTCGTAAAGATCGCGCCAAACTTATCTTCAAGAAACTCGAGGAGGCCCTCGCCAGCGAGCCGGATTCGCCGGTGCGTCAAGCCGTCAGCCTCGAGTTGCGTATGCTCGATGCCAAGCAGGGCACGGTGTCGAGCCTTGCCGGCAAGGGCGGCAAAGTGTCAGGCAATGAAGGGCTGATCAAGAACGAAGCGTTTGCGATGCTGCAACAGAGTCGCAAGAGTGGTGGCCGGCCGCTCAATGCAGCGGCGCAACTGAAAGCGCTGATCGACGCCGGCAAGATAGACGACCAGTTGCTGGCCAACATGATGACCTATGCGCAGGAGTTGTCCGGCGTCGATATCGGGCCGTATACCGATCTGGCCGGGGCCGAGTTCGCGATGGCGAATGAGCACTGGTATAACGCCATGCAGAAGTACGCCGCTTTCTTCAAGGTGGTGCAGCCGCCACCCGGTCTCGATTTAAACAACTATCGTTATCGCTGGGCACTGGCGGCGTATAAGAGCGATATCTTTGAACCTGCCATTACGGTGTTGAACAAGTTGTTCGCAAGCCCCGGCCTGTCGAGCGAACTCGACGAAGCCGGTTCCAAACTGCTGTATGCGATTTATGCCACCCGTGAACAGAAGGGTGCGTCGGAATCCAATCGCCGCTATCTGCGTGAAGCGGCCGCGCGTTTTGTTTCGCGCAGTCCGCATGACCCGGCTGCGGATGCGGCGCGGCTCATGATTGCCCAGACCTCCGGCAGCGCCGGTGCCGCTCTGGCGCAGCTCGGGCAGGCCTCGTCAGCCGAGGCCAAGGCCGAAATCGGCCGCACCGCCTTTGGCATCATTGCGCGCGATTTCAGTGCCGCCGTCGCGCGCGGCAAGACTGCCCAGGGCGCAGGTCTCGCACGCCAGGGTATCGACGCCTGGCAGACGCTGCCGCCGGAAGACAAAAAAGACCAGTTCAATTTTGCCGTGTTGCTGGAAATGCGCGCACTGGTCGATACCGATCCCGACGCGGTGTTGAAGGCGCTCGACCAGATAGAACAGAAAGGCCAGCTCAATAACGATATTCAACGTGCGCTGGTATGGTCGCGTCTGAAATTGTTCGATCGTATGAACGACCCCGCCAGGAGCGAACAATACGTGCGCAAACTCGCCGGCGCAGGTATCCCAAGCTGGCAGGTGGAATATCTTTATCCGTGGATAAAAGATCGCAAAGATGTCGAGCAGCGTATGACGCTCGCGCGACTGGTGCGTCCGGCGGTCAAGGACCAACCGGAAATGGACAGGCGCTTCGCCATTTTGCTCATCGATGGTCTGCTGGAAAAGAAAGACGCTACTACCGCCAACGACGAAGCGCGCGCCTTCATCAAACAATATCCGAAATCCGGTGATGCCTGGCGCCTGCTGGCACGCACCGCCGAGGCCGTCGAGCAGCCGTTTGAGGCTGACCGCGCCTGGAATGTGATTACTGACAAGGCCGTGCCGACCATGCCTATCTGGTGGGAAGGCATGCTGAGCCGCGTGCGCATCCGCACCCAATCGAATCGCCCTGACGAAGCTTGTCCGCTGCTGAAACAGTTGGAGAAGCAGCAGCAATATGTGCCGCAGGAATTCAAAGCCGAATTCAGCGCCGCGCGTGGCGGTGCCCAATGCGCGACGGCGCAGGTAAACAATTGAGCAGAAGATTGTGAAGGGCAAAACACCGGTCGCATTGCTGACCGGGTTTCTGGGCAGCGGCAAGACCACGCTGTTGTCGCGCGTGCTGAGCCAGGGCGGTTTTAAGGACACCGCGGTCATCGTCAACGAATTCGGTGAGATCAGTATCGACCATCTGGTGGTGGCGGACCTGGCCGAAAATATTCTCGAACTGCGCGACGGCTGCCTGTGCTGCACTATCCGGGGCGATCTGGTGATGACGCTGCGTGATCTCAATCGGCGTCGTTACCTCGAAGAGATCCCGCATTTCAGTCGTGTCATTGTCGAGACCACCGGCGTCGCCGATCCGATCCCGCTGGTTCATACCATGATGGCCAATGCGCCTATCCAGACCGCCTACAAGCTCGACGCCGTGATCTGCGTGGTCGATGGCGAACACGGCCTGGCCACCCTCGCGAATCACGACACCGCGCAAGATCAGGTCGCGATGGCCGATATTCTGCTGGTCAGCAAGGTCGATATCGCGGCCCGCGCGAGCATCGACGCCTTGAAGACCCACCTTGCGACCTTGAATGCCGGGGCCGAGATTGTCGAAGTGGCGAATGGCAATATCGACGCCGCACACTTGTTCGGCCGTTCATTGTTCCAGCCCGAGGTGCGTGATGCGGCACTCAGCCAGTGGTTGGGCGCGGTGCATGAACATCATGATCACGGCGCGCGTTACGGCGCGCACGTCATCCGTCACGAGGGCGCACTCAGTCTGGCGGGCACCAGCGTTTTTCTGAATCGTGTCGTCAATGAAATGAAGGATGACATGCTGCGCATCAAGGGCATTGCCGCATTCCGCGAGAAGGGCGGCAAGCCGGCGGTGCTGCACGCAGTGCAGAACAAGTTCTATCCGGTCAGCTACCTTGAGCAATGGCCGGATGCAGACCACACCAGTCGCCTGGTGTTTATAGGTCGCAAGCTGAACACACAGCGCATCGACGAATTATTCGCGGCCCTGTGTGTTTGAATTCAATCCGAGAGGATAAGGCAGGTCTCGATGGCACATATCCGCAAATACACCGCCGACTACAGCCGGCGTAAGTTTCTCGAACAGACCGCTGCCGGCTTTTTCGGTGCCGGAGTACTCGCACCGGTGTGGACGACAGCCGCCGAGAATGGCGACTTCAGCAAGTCCTACCCCGCCGAATTACTGTCCATCGAGGATTACACCAAGGGCAAACTCAAGGCCGGCGACGTTATCGACGCTGGTAATGTCGATCTGGTGCAAGACCTCGTTGACCCTGTGCGGTACATGCAGATCAAACAGATGGGGCGCAAGATTGAATTGGTCGCCTCGACCACCGACATGACCAAACTGAGTCCGGTGGAATACATCGAAGCGACATTGCGCAATAAGGGCATCGCACAGTTCGACAGCGACGGCAACGTCGTCACCCAGGACGGCAAACCCTGGATAGGCGGTAATCCCTTTCCTGAGCCGAGCAATGGCGTTGAGATTTTTGCCGGCATCACCCTGAGCTGGGGCCGACACGATGTGTCGTTCTATCCCGTCAAGAGTTTTGAACTCGATGTCACCGGCAAGGTGCTCTACAAATACGAACTGGCCTGGTGTGAGTTCGCGCCTACCGGGCGCATCGTGGTGGAGCCGAAACCCTACTGGCCCGGTCACGAAGACCGACTGCGTTATCAGTCGGTGTTTTTCACCATCCCCCAGGATTACAAAGGCACTTCGTTCCTGAACAGTTGGTACTACGACCAGCGCAAGTTTCCCGATCTGGAAGGTTATCTGCCGCAGTTCAAACGGGTGCGCAAATTCCCCACCAACCAACGTTTCGAACCGCTGATTCCAGGCTCGAGCCTGTATCTGTCCGACGCCTGGACCGCGGGTGACCCTTACCTCACCTGGGGAAATTACAAAATCGTCGGCCGCGCACCGTTTCTGGCCGGGCTCACCGAAAACTGGGACTCGGATGACGAGAACTGGGAAGGCAAGACTCACGGTGGTCCGCTCGGTTCGACGTTCTGGGATACCAAGGTCGAGCTGATCCCGGAAACCATCATTGTCGAAGCTGAGCCGACCGGTTATCCCCGTGCGCCAATCAGCAAAAAGCGCGTCTGGTTCGATGCTCGCACCGGCCTGCCGGTATGTATGGTGACCTATGACCGGCGCGGTGAGATGTTCAAATCCTTCGACGGCGCCTACTCCCTCTACGACAACAAGGGCAAACAGGTCATGGACGGCGCCAACCCCTACTGGTCATGGACGCACGTGCACGCCCACGACGTACAGACCAACCGCATGACGCGCCTGAAACAGGTCAAGCGCATCGCCGGCGGTTATGAAATGTTCGTCAACCAGGGTTTGGACGTGTACGACAAGTTTCTGACCACCGCCGCGTTGCGGCGTCTCGGCACCTGAGGCGCGACAAGGCACTGAATATTGTGGGTCAGACTTTAGTCTGACATTGTGCCCAAACCAACCCTGCACGGCTCATTTGAATGTCCGACTGAAGTCGGACCCACAAAAGGAAGAATGCCGGGTTCTTGTGTAGGTGCGAATTCATTCGCACATTCAAAACCGCCACGACCACTACTCTTAAGCGCCGTCGCGCTGCAGGGTCTCCAACTCGTCCCAACGTGTCATCGCCGCATCGAGCGCCTCACGTTTGGCGGCGAGGGCGTCGAGCAGCGGTTGAATCTCATCGAACGGCCGGCTGTAGAAGTCTTCCGCGGCGCTCTCGGCTTCCTGCTTTGATATTTCCGTTTCCAAAGCTTCAATGCGTGCCGGTAGCTGGTCGAGTTCAAGCTGCAATTTGTAGCTGAGTTTGGCGGCGCGTTTGGGCGCCTCGGTGCTGCCCTTGTCGGCGCGCGCTGTGGGCTCGACATATTCGCGCTTCGGTGCTGTCTCGCGCGTGACCAGCGGCTCATCCTTGGCCGCGAGGCGTTTACCCTGACGCAGCCAGTCGGAATAGCCGCCCGGATAACGCAGCACGTCGCCGTTCTCTTCGAATACCAGTGTGCTGGTAACGACGTTGTCCAGGAATGCGCGGTCATGACTGACGACGATAATCGTGCCCTGGTAGTCGGCCAGCTGTTCTTCCAGCACTTCCAGCGTCTCGACGTCGAGATCATTGGTCGGTTCGTCGAGAATCATGAGGTTGGTGGGGCGCGTGAATAATTTGGCCAGGATCACGCGATTACATTCGCCGCCCGACAGGAAACCGACTGGTGTCATGGCGCGTTTGGCACTGAACAGGAAACCACGCAGATAACCCACCACATGCACTTCGCGGCCATTGATGATGACGTGGTCGCGGCCATCGCCAACCACTTCAGCGACGGTCTTGTTCGGATCCAGTTGCTGGCGCAGTTGATCGAAATAGCCGACTTCAAGATGTTCGCCGAACTTGATTGAGCCTTCGTCCGGTTCGAGCTGGCCGAGCAGCAAACGCAGCAGCGTACTCTTGCCGACGCCGTTGTTGCCGATCATGCCGATACGTTCGCCACGCATGATCTTGACCGACAGGTTCTTGATGATGGGTGTATCAGCATAGGCGTAGGAGATCCCGCGCGCTTCGACGACACGACGGCTGGAACGCTCGGCTTCCTGCACCGCGATGCGGGCTTTGCCCTCGCGTTTGTTGCGCCCGGAAAATTCCTCACGCATGCGTTCCAGCGCCCGCACACGGCCTTCGTTGCGCGTGCGACGCGCCTTGATGCCCTGCCGGATCCAGACTTCTTCTTCGGCAAGTTTTTTGTCGAACAGCGCGTTGTGGCGCGTTTCCGCGTCCAGGGTCTGCTCTTTCAGTTCGAGATAGCGCTGATAGTCGCCCGGCCAGCTCTTCAATTGACCGCGGTCGATATCGACAATACGGGTGGCCAGCGCCTGCAGGAAGGCGCGGTCATGGGTAATAAACAGCACACTGCCCTTGAAGGCGCGAATGCGTTTCTCCAGCCATTCAATCGCAGCCAGGTCGAGATGATTGGTCGGTTCGTCGAGCAACAGGATATCGGGCTGACTGACCAGTGCGCGGGCCAGACACACGCGCCGCTGCCAACCACCCGACAGTTCAGACAACAGTCGTTCGCCCGGCAGTTCGAGTGCGGTAATGACGGCTGCAATCTGCGATTCGACATCCCAACCGCCGTGCGCCTCGATACCGCGGTGCAAGGCTTCGACTTCACGCATGCCATCGGCGTCGAGTTCGGCGGCGGTCAGCTCGGCGTAACGGGTGATGAGGTTGATATGGGTGGCGAGGCCACCGGCTACAAAATCGTGCACGGTGATGTCGAGCGAACCCGGCAAAGTCTGTTCGAGCTGCCCGATATGCACATCGCCGCGCCGGCGTATCGCACCACTGTCTGGCACCACCGCGCCGGTAATGACTTTGAACAGCGTCGATTTGCCGGCACCATTGCGGCCAATCAGGCACACCCGCTCGCCAGCTTCGAGGGTGAAGTCGGCGTGGTCGAAGATCAGCTGGTCGCCGAAGTCGAGATTGATATCGTTGAGCGTAAGCAGGGACATGGTCGGCGTCTGTCAGGCGCGCAGCGCGCGTAGCGAAAATGCGCCGCCGCACAGCGGCGACGAGGCGATAATTACAGGCTCAAATCTACGCCGTTGAAGAACACCTTGCGCCAGCGTTTGATCTCGACTTTCTCAAACACGCCGGCGCGCGTGAACGGATCGTTCGCAATCAACTGTTCGGCCTCGGCGCGGTCATCGGTATCGAGGATGATCATGCCGCCCTGGCCGACACTGCCATCATCGTTGAGAAAGCCGCCGGCGGCGAGAATGCGCGACGTGAAGCTGCGCAGATAGACCAGATGTTCGGCGCGGGTGGCGGCGCGCAGCTCGGCAGCATCGGGTTTGTCAGTGGTGCGAATCATGTAGGCCATGCTGGTTGTTCTCTTGGAGTCGTCTGGACTGATTAAGGCTGGGAAACGAGCAGCGTGGCGCTCTTGATGGTAATCGGCTGCACCGGCACGTCCGACATCGGCCCGACGCTGGTGGTGGCTGTGGCGGCAATCTTGTCCACCACCTCCATGCCCGCGGTCACGTGTCCAAACACCGCATAACCCATGCCGGCCGTGGTATCGCTCTGGTGGTCGAGGAAGTCGTTGGCCGCGAGGTTGATGAAGAACTGCGCGGTGGCGCTGTCGGGTTCGGCGCGGCGTGCCATGGCAATCGTGCCGCGCAGGTTTTTAAGTCCATTGCCGGCTTCGTTTTTGATCGTGCCGCGAGTTTCTTTCTGATCCATATTGGCGCTGAAGCCGCCGCCCTGAATCATAAAATTCGGAATCACGCGGTGGAAAACCGTGCCGTTATAAAAGCCGGCTTTGACGTACTCGAGAAAATTGGCCACTGACAGCGGCGCTTCCTTGGCTGACAGTTCAATGGTGATGCTGCCCTCGGATGTCTCCAGTACCACGCGCGGATTGGCGCTGCCGGCGTCGGCGGCGTGGGCAGAACCAAAAGCGCATACGACCAACAACAACAGTAAACGAAGCGACATGGAGCATCTCCCGACAGAAGTCGATATAAAACCGAATCCCGCACGGCGGGCTCGGTCGTGAACAAATAAATATCTCAACTTAAAGCGCCGCCGCGTCCGTGCCCGGCAGGCGACGCAGGAATACCGGCGACTGGGGCGTCGAGCTCTCGGCGTCGTAGGCATAACCGGCGCTGTCAAAATCGAGCAGCTCGACGGGCTTGCGACAACGGCGCTCGATCAGAAAGCGCACCATCATGCCGCGCGCGCGTTTGGCAAAAAAACTCAAGATACGGTACTGGCCGCGCGACCAGTCTTTGAACACCGGCGTCACGATGTCGAGACCGAGTGCATCGCTGTCGACCGCGCGAAAGTACTCCTGCGAGGCGAGGTTGACCAGCACCCGTGTACGCAGGCTGCTGGCCTGCGCCGCCAGCGCGCGGGCCGGCACATCACCCCAATAATCATAGAGACTGCGGCCGCGTGGATTCGTGAGCGCGGTACCCATTTCGAGGCGATAGGGCTGAATCAGGTCGAGCGGTCGCAGCAGCCCGTACAGGCCCGACAGGATGCGCAGATGGGATTGTGCATAGTCGATGTCGCGCGCCTTGAGAGTGGTGGCATCGAGGCCCTGATAGACATCACCCTTGAAGGCGAACAGCGCCGGCCGCACGGTGTCGGGCGCGGGTGTCTTTGACCAGGCTTGAAAGCGCGCGTGATTCAGAGTCGCGAGCTGCTCGCTTATGGACATGAGCGATTTCAGTTGCGAGGGTTTCTTGTTCGCCATGAGGTGCGCGAGCGCCGCGGCGGCGTCCATGAACTCGGGCTCGGAATGTTTTGCGGTCACAGGCTCGCTCGTGAAATCGAGCGTCTTGGCAGGAGAAATAACGGCGAGCATGAGCAGCGCTACTGACGGAATACCGCCGGTATTGTCGTGATTTCGGTGAGGCTTGGGAAGCAGCCCGGCAAGACCTGCCGGGTCAGTCGATTTCGAGCCGGTAGCCGATGCCGTAGACCGCATGGATCACCGCATGGTCGGGCAATACAGCCTCAATTTTGCGCCGCAGATTCTTGATATGACTGTCAATGGTGCGGTCCGAAATCTCACGATAATCGTCATAAACGAGATTGAGCAGTTCGTCACGTCGATAGACCCGGCCGGGATGGCGCAGCAGGGTCGAGAGCAGACGGTATTCTACCGGTGTCAGGTCCAGCCGGTGTCCGCTGACGCTGGCGCGCATGCGCTGCTCATCGACCTCGAAGTGCGGTAGGACAGGCGCTTCACTCGCCGCCGGTGCCGTTCGGCGTAGCAGCGCCTTGACGCGCGCCACCAGTTCGCGCGGGCTGAAGGGTTTGCACAGATAATCGTCCGCACCCAGCTCAAGACCGAGCAGTCGGTCAATCTCCTCGACCCTTGCCGTCAACATGATCACCGGCAGCGTATTGGTCAGGCGCAACTCGCGACAGATGCTCATGCCGTCGCGGTGGGGCAGCATCACATCCAGGATCAGCGCGGCGGGCCGCAGGCGCTCGACGGCCGGCAGTACTTCCTCACCGTCCGTCACCACACTGACCTGCATACCTGCCGCGCCGAGGTAGTCGGCGACCAGGGCGGCAATTTTTGCTTCGTCTTCGGCGATGAGGATGTGCGCTGGCATGACGATTACGGCACGAGGTCAAGCTGAATATGAATGGCGAGGCCGCCGAGTGGCGAGGGCAGCGCTTCGATGTGTCCGCCGTGGGCGAGCACGATACGTTTGCAGATCGCAAGGCCGAGACCCGAGCCGCCGTGGGCACGACTGCGCGAGCGCTCGACGCGGTGCAGCGGTTCGAACAACAGCGCCAGCTCCTCAGCGGGTACCGCCGGACCACTATCGGCAATGATCAGCCGCGCCCCGCCATCGACACGCCGCGCACTGATAGCGATGCGGCCCGGTGTATCGGTATAACGGCAACAGTTCTCGAACAGGTTTTCGAGCAATTGCAGAATACGGCCCGTATCGAGATGTGCGCATAAATCGGCGTCAATCTGATACTCATATTCGATGCCGGCCTGTTGCCAGCGATGGGCGAAATGACTGATTGATTCGGTCAAGAGTGCGCCCAGCGAGGCGCGCGTGAATTCGTAGTCGAGTGCACCGATATCGGCGCGCGCGAGTTGATACAAGTCTTCCACCAGGTGCGTGAGGCGGGCGCTCTCCTGGCTGAGCGATTCGACCAGCGCGTCATCGATCGCACGAATACCGTCGGTCGCGGCTTCGAGTTCGCCACGCATGATGGCGAGCGGCGTGCGCAGCTCGTGCGAGACATCGGCGAACCAGCGTCGTCGCGCCGATTCATTATCTTGTAACGTGCGCGCGAGCAGATTGAAGTCGCCCACCAGTTCGCCAATTTCGTCTCTCGAGCGTGCCTCGAGGCGGGTGTCGAACTGGCCCGAAGCCAGCGCGCGTGCCGCCGCGCCAAGTTCGACGATTGGCCGCGATTGGCGTCGCGCCACCCAGGCTGCCGCCAGCAGTGACAACACCAGTGCCAACGCGGCGCCCCCGAGCAGTATGTGTGCTTGTCGACGGGCAAAACGCACGTCGCGCGCGTCGGCGGGTTTGCGCAAAGGCGGCATGCCGAGGTAAGCAAGTATGTGTCCGTCGCGCACCAACGGGCGCAGCGTCATATCGCTGCTATAGGGCAGCGGCCCGACGATGATGTGATGTCCGAGGTCGTACAAGGTCGGCTCGATGCGCGGGCGGCCTCGCAAGTGCAGTGGTGGAGGGTGGGGCGGCTGCACCGGTGCGCCGTCATGCCGGGGTGGTGGTGGCAGGTCACCAGCGGTGCCAGCGCGCATCGCGTCACGCAACACACGGTGCCAGGCACGCTGATCATCCTGCAGCGCCTGCCAATCGCCATCGCGCTCGTAGACCGCCAGCAACTGATCACTCAGTGCGGTCAGGCGCGCTTCGCGTTCGTCGTTGAGATAACGCAGAAAGTTGCGCGCAGAAGACCAGTGGGCAAACCCTGCAAACAACAGCACGCTGCACAGACTGGTGCCTGCCAGCACGAGGAATAACTTGTGAAACAGCTTGAGGCGCATGGTGGTAGCCGCGATGGTGCGGCACGCCTGGAGTGTTCGGCAAGCGTTCTGCACAAACTGGCATGTTTCTCCACGATCTCTCCACGATGTGTCCGCACAAGTGGATGGCGTTCTTCATCTTCTCTGCTTGATGTGGGTGGACACTCGCTTCATCCGGTGAATCAGCCGGTGCAGTGCGACCTGAATCCGCGCTGCATATTCTCAACACATGCACAGGAGTTACCCCATGCAAACCACTCTCAAATTTCGTTCGACCTTGGCGCGCGGATTAAGCAGCGGTCTTATGCTGGTGAGTTCCATTGTCTGGGCGGGGCCGAGCGATATGCCCGGCGGGCCGTTCGCACACGAGCTCTTTTCGAGCGAGCATCTGGCGAGCGAGTTGAATCTCAGCGACACGCAACGCAGCGCGGTTGAAAACTTGATGGAAGACCTGCGCAAGCAGGCACGGCCTCATGTGCGCACGTTGGTGGCGCAGCGTCGGGCGATGCGCGCGCTGACCGAATCAGACACCTTCGATGAAGCCGCGGTGCGGGCACAGGCCGCACAAGGCGCCGGCGCCATGACCGAGCTGGCGGTGCTGCACGCGCGCAGCGACTTCGAAATGGGCAAATTGTTGACACCGGCCCAGCGCGAGCAGATGCGCGCAAAGCGCGGCCGCCATCACCGCCGCTGAGGGTGTCTCGTCCGGATAAAAAACTGCGCTCGGCGAACTGGTCCTCAATCGCAGCACGCCGAGCGCGAGGGGAGGGGTCTATTGCTTCACGCCTTGCCAGATGAACTGCGCGAGGCCGGTCGTCGCGGCGTCCTTGTTGCCCGTGGCGGTGAAGGTGCTCTTGGCCTTGTCCATCGCCATGAAGTCGACAGTGAAGGTAAAACTTTCGACGCCGTTGACGAAGACCTTCATCGGAAAGGCTCTGATGCTGCAGGTCTTGCCCGAGATTTTCATACTGCCCGAGACGCTGGTCGGGCCGAGTGAGGATTTACAGGTAGAGGTGGTGTTGGCGAAAGCACCGGACTTGCTCACTTTGAGTTTGCAGAAGGTAGTGAAGGAGCCGGCGTTGGTCGCCGACAGTCCACTGACCAGCCAGGTGCCGGCCACGTCAGCCTGTTTGCAGGCTGCCTGACTGGCGGCTGAGCTCGCGCCGAGCACTGCTGCCAGTGTGTAGCGCACTAACT
>CAMCBY010000072.1 GCA_945873015.1 Klebsiella pneumoniae | reverse complement strand
AGGTCAACAGGCGCAGACCTTGGGCCCTGACCTCTTCGGGAAACATACGCAAAGACGCGACGATGCAGAACAACTCCGGCTCCACGCACGAGGCCGGATCGACCCCGAGTTCCCCCACCCCACGCGTCGCGACCAGACGCACGTAGGCTTCGGCCTCGCCATTGGCGCGTGCGGTGGCCAACACCGCCTCGGCCAGTGCCGCGCCGCGTATCGGCAGTGCGAGACCAATCGCGCGCGCCGAACGTTCGAGACGGGCGATGTGGTCATGCAGGCGGAATACACGGCCGCCAGTGATGCGTATGCCTTCGAACACGCCGTCGCCATACAACAGGCCATGATCGAGGATGGAGATGCGACACTCGCGCGCGTCGCCGATTTGATTGCGATACCAGACTTTCATGAGGCGCGTCCTTCAATACGTAAAGCGATGCCCTCGGCTGCATGCACCACGTAACGCGTGGCGGTGGTCATGCCGATGGCGGTGTAACGGGCAGCGACGGTCGCGAGCGCGACTGCGCCATACAGGCGACCGTGACTCAGTATCGGAGCGGCGGCGACCGCGAGGCCGGCTTGCCATTCCTCGATGTTGGTGGCCCAGCCTTGCGCGCGCACACGTTCTACCTCGGCGCCTAGCGCCTTGCGGCTGCGCACGGTGTGGGCGGTGTAACGTTCCATCTCGTCCAGTTCAACCTGTTCGGGTGCGTAGGCGAGATAGAGTTTGCCGACCGCCGTGGCGTGCACCGGCACCCCCGCACCGAGCCGCGGTGCCGCGCGCAGAAAACCATTGCCTTCGGCTTTTTCCAGCACGACCAGCTTGCCGGCCCGCGCCACCACCAGGAAGAAAGTTTCGCCGAGGTCTGCGGCGGCGTTTTCAAGCACCGGTTTGGCGGCGGTTGCGAGCGGCTCACGACTGGCGACATTCAGACCTAAAGCCATGAGCGCGAAGCCGGCGCGATAACGACCATCGTCGTCCTGCTCGGCCAGACCGCGTTTGACCAGCGGCGCGAGGATGCGGTGCGCGCTCGAGCGCGGCATGCCGAGTTCGCGCGCGAGATCGGACAGGCGCAGCGCCTGTGGCCGCTCGCTCAGCAGAAACAGGGCGTCCAGCGCCTTGTCGATGGTGCTCATAGTTGTTCCACTATTCGGAATGAAAATCCGAAATTCAGAACAACCCTATCCAGCATGAGTTATCCGATCAAGTCTTGATGTGGTCACGCGGCCCAACCTGCGGAAATTCCACTGCGGCTGGCACAACTCACGCGCTGACCAGCCGCCATGCACCGCCCTGCTCAGCACCGCACGCCGCCCCCCGTTTCGTATATTGAAACGGCGCAAGGCGCGGGGATAATCAACGCCCCAGCGTCAATCCACACAAAGGCAGTTCATGAACAAAGACAAGATGCGCAGCATGGCCGACCGGGTGTTTCGCGACATGGCGGGCGGCATGGCGGCGGGGCTCGCCTATGTCGGCACCGAGACCGGTCTGTTTCGTGCCATGCAGGGCCATGGCGCCATGACGCTTGCCGAGGTGGTCAGTGCCAGCGGCTTAAATGCGCGTTATGTCGAAGAATGGTTGAAGGGCATGGTCGCGGCGAGTTATCTCGACTACGAAGCAGCCGCCGAGACCTTCACTTTGCCCGATGAACATGCGTTTCTGCTGAGCTCCGATGGCACCGATCATTTCATGGGGGGCATGTTCGCGATGTTGCCACCGCTGTTGACCGTTGCACCGCGCGTCGCGCAGGCCTTCCGCGAAGGGGGCGGCGTGCCGTTTGCCGACTACGCGCCGGAGTGTCGCCACGCCATCGATCACATGAATCGCGGAAACTACGAACACCGCCTGGTCGAATACTGGCTGAAACAGTTACCCGAGACCACCGCGCAACTCGCGCGCGGCGGCAGTGTGTTGGACGTCGGTTGCGGCCGCGGTTTTGTGGTGTTGGCCTTGAAGAAAGCGTTTCCTGCCGCTGATTGTCTCGGTGTCGACCCGGACCAGGCGTCGATTGCCGAAGCCCGCGCCAGCGCCGCGGCAGCCGGTGTCGCTGCGCGTTATGAAGCGACTACCAGCGACGCCCTCGTCGATACCCAGTCCTTTGACCTCATCACGCTCTGCGATGTGCTGCATGATTTGCCTGCCCCGCTCGACGTGTTGCGCGGTCTGCGTGCGCGTCTTGCGCCGGGCGGTGTCTTGTTGGTGATTGAACCTCGGGTATCGGACCGACTAGAGGAGAACATCAATCCGCTGGCGGCGATGTTCTATGGTTTCAGCACGTTTCATTGTATGACTCAATCCCTGGCCCACGGGGGCGCGGGACTGGGCGCCTGTCTCGGGCCCTCGCGGACCAAAGCGCTGTTCGCCGAGGCCGGTTTTGGCAGCGCGGAGACCCTCGATATCAAGAGTCCGACTAATTTGTTTTATGCGGTGCGGGTGTGAGGCTGATATGAGCGTCACCGTGAGGCGTGTCTGAACCCATGCCGCTCGCGATACAAGCTTGCGCGCCTGCTATCGCGAGCGCACTGGAGCGGATGGTGTCGTTCGCGACGTAAAAGTCCGTCACATCAACGCTTTTCTTACCGCATCGATGTAGCTGAATCGGCGTGGCCCACCGTGCTGCGAGCCCTTTTCCTTCGCTGCGGGTTCGTCGGGCCGCATGAACACCTCGCGCGGCATCGCGCCCACCATCACGAATACCAGGCCGTGCGCCGGCTCCACGTGTATCCATTGCCCATAGGCGCCGAGCGCCATGAAGCTGCCCGGGTGATGCACCCACCACAAATAGCCGTAACCGGCGAAAGCCGAGGTGTCGAGGCGCGGACGCGCACCGATGTCCTTGTGGAAATTCGGCGCCGATGGCGCGGTGGCTTCAGCCGTCCAGCCGAGCGGCAGGACGCGCGTACCGTCAGGCGCTACACCGTCGTTCAACATCAATTGTCCGAAGCGGCCGTAGTCCCGCAGTGAAGCGCCACAACAACTGCCGGTGATCTCATCGCCATCGTCGGATTCGAGCATGAAGTAGCCGTCCTGCTCCATACCGCACGGGCCCCAGATCTTCTCCGCGCAATAGTCCGCCACGGACTTGCCCGTGACTTTGGACAGAATCAGGCTCAACAGAAATGTGTCACCGGTGTTGTAGTAGAACTGCGTGCCCGCTGGGTCGATGCGTTGCAGAGTCTTGAGGTAGGCGCGGATGTAACCGTGGCGATGCTCAGCGATGGGTTTGATGTAATGCTCGGCGACGTCGGCCAGCAGGTCTTCATAATCCTCCGTCCAGTTGATACCCGAAGTCATGTTGAGCAGATGTTTGACGGTCACGCCCTCATAGGCGGTGCCGCTGAAGTCGTCGAGATATTTCGTTATCGGATCTGCGAGGCTGGTAATCAAACCCTCGTGCAAGGCTGCGCCGATCAGCGTCGAGGCGATCGACTTCACCATCGAAGACGACTGCCAGCGTTGCTCGCGATGCAAGCCGAGTGCATAACGTTCCTCAAGCACCCGCCCGTGCTGCAGCACCAGCAGGCCGCTCAGATGCTCGTCGCGCATCAAATCATCGGTGTTGCACACACGACCCTGGTCCTCGAAATGCACATCGAGCGCGTGTGAGGCGTGCGGCAGTTCGTGCACGCGCGGTCCGCGCTTGATGGTGCGCGTAGCGAAAATCCGGTCCCAATGAAGAAAACCTTCGGCCTGAATGTTCGGTGACCACAGCAGGAAGTCGCCGCCGAGCAGGCGCGCGAGCCAGCGCTGGTTGTTTTCCTGGTGAGTTTCGTTCGCCATGCGTATTGCCCCGATGAATGGACGCCGCGATGCGTCGTCGTCCACACAACGCTAGGACGCTTGGGCTCAGGAGGCAAGGTGCGCGGAATAGGCGAGGTCGTGATCTACACGAATGGCACCCAAAAAAAAGGCCGCCCGAAGGCGGCCCCAGCTTGCGCTCTGACGAGCGCGTGCGCTTTAGTAGCGCGACGCGCGCGGCTCGCGTGGCTTTGCTTCGTTGACGCGCATATTGCGTCCCTTCAGCGGTTGTTCGTTCAGGGCCTTGATTGCCGCCTGAGCGTCGGAGTTGCTCGGCATTTCGACGAAGCCGAAACCCTTGGACTCGCCCGACATCTTGTCCACGATCACCGAAGCACTGGAGACCTCGCCCGAAGCCGAGAACAGGTCACGCAGGTCAGCGTCGGTGACGCCATAGGCTAAATTGCCAACATATATATTCATTCAAATCTCACACAGAACGTGTCTTGTCAGTTTTAGCGAGATTCGGAGTCCATGACACAAAGTCATCCGTTTCTCGATCCGCCGTCTAACGGCAAATGCCTTGGCTCTAAAGAAGCGGCCGATGAGGGATTGTGTCAAAGGGAGGCTTGCTTAGGGTGGGGTTGCACGCGGTTCAAAGAGCCGCGCACTTTTAAGCTTGGGGCCGATACTACTCCGCTTGTTGCGACAAAGACAGCTTTATTATCAAAGCAGCAATTTGTGTGTTGCGGCGACGGACTGCTATGCCATGCAATGCGATGGCGGCGCGCGCGGAGCACCGCCTGCTGTCTGTGCGACCAGCAACACGCATTTTGCCGCGCATGCACGGCGCGATGGCGAAGGCGGCTGCTATGATGCGCGCCGCGCAGCAAGAGCCGTGTGTGAGCAGCTCGCCCCAACCCGCATACCGGCAACAACATCGCTCTTGAATACGGCTATCCGACCCTGGTGGACAATTCCCATCGCGCGCCTGGTTCCGCTTTAACGACGATGAAAATGCACGAATTTAATTTCACGTGGGCCGTGTTCTTGCTGCTGTTGGTGCTGGCACCCGTCATGGCGCAGGAGCCCACCTCACCACCAGCGGCGGCGGCAGTCGTTGCTGCTGACGATGATGTTGACCCGCCGGCCGCGCCGCGCGCGCCCACGGTGCTTGAACTGCAGACTTATCGACAAGCGACTCATGGTCGTGTGTCTGGCACCGCTGCGCAGGCGGGCGCGGTACTGACCGACCTCAATCCCGTCTTGCACGCCTGGTATCTGCTCGAAGTGCCGGGGCCGGACGGCCAACGCCTCACCTATCACCTGCAATTGCCGGCACCGGAACAGCAGCGTCTGTTGCTCGATTCGGCCGACGGCTCGAGTGTGTTGATCACGAGTCCCGCGGGTGATGTGCATTGCATGCTCAGCGGTGAGAACAGTCTGGCGGCGGCGGCGGCGCGCAAACTGCCGTACGCGCCGTTGTGCGGTGGCCAGCTTTATCTGCGCCGTCGTCTGCGCGGCGCGGAGACTTCATTGGAAAGTGTGGTGGAGTTCCTGCGTGATCGGGTGTGGGGTGGCGAGCAACTGGTCGACGCGGTGAAATCGCGACTGAGTGACGCCGAGCGTGAAGTCGGCACGATTGAAACGCGCGATGATGCGCCGACGGTGACGCGCGACGGCCCACGTCCGGCGCGGGTCGCGGATGAATTCGCCGACGCCGCCATCGCCAGTGAACGGCTCGGTATCGCTCTCGATGCACCGCGCGGCCTGCGCGCCGGTCAGTGGTATCCGGCGCGTGCACAAGCCGGTGTCTACGTCAGTGTGATGGAGCCCGACGCGGTCGCGCCCGAGATTCTGAACCAGCACCTTGGCAGCGTGAATCGGCTCGATGCGGTAGAGCGTTCGGCACTGGTCTATCTGGTCGCCTTCGACCTCGCGCAATTCGACATGGCCTTCACCATGGGCACCGATCACCCGCGCGTTGACTGGTCGCCACGCGCTGCTGCTGCCCGCACCCGTTCCGATTGGGCCGGGCCCGATGGTTTCGCGACGTTAAGTCCGCTCGCGATGACCGGCATGGTGCCGCCGTGGCAGACCGCGCGCACCGTCGCGACCTTTGTCGGCGGTTTCAAGCGCGACCACGGCGCATTCAAATACGGCGCCTTCTCGCGCAATCACAACGGCAACCATTATGGTTTTGTTGAAGACGGGGTGGTGCTGTCGTCTTTGAAGACCGGTCTCGCCACGCTCTATGTGCTGGTCGATGGCAGTGTGCATATGAGCACCTGGACCGAACGCGACCAGCGCAAGCTGCAACTGGTGCGTTACGCACGGCAGAACGGTGTGGCGCTGGTTGAGCGCGATTACGAGAGTGGTGTCTCGGTGCCTGGCCTGCTGGTTAATCGCTGGGGGCCGGGCAACTGGTCAGGCTCTTCAGAATCGAGTCTGCGCGCCTTGCGCGCGGGCCTGTGCATGGCGCGGCACGACGGTCGCGCGATGCTGATCTACGCCTATTTTTCCACCGCCACACCGTCGGCGATGGCGCGTGTGTTCCAGGCTTACGATTGTGACTACGCGATGCTGCTCGACATGAATGCGCTGGTGCATACTTATCTGGCTCTCTATCGCCAGCAGGATCACAAGGTGACTATCGAGCATGTCGTGCGCGAGATGACCCAGGGCGACCCGGTGTTGCGCGGCACGCCGGTGCCGCGTTTTCTCGCGACGCCGGACAATCGCGATTTTTTCTATCTGACGCGGCGGGCGGCGCCCGAGGGCACACAATGATGCGCCGCCTGGCGCTGTGCTTGAGCGGCGCGCTGCTGAGCATGAGCGTCGCCGCCAACGGCTCACAAGATCTTGAGGCGCAGAATATTCAACTGCTCGAACGTATCGAGCAGGCGCATGGCTACACGCCGCAGCAGATGGATGAACTGCGCAAGCTGGTGCTGGGCTCGGGTTTTATGGGCCAGGGCAATCCCGCCATCACCGTGCATGCCGGCAGCCGTGAAACCTGTCGCGCGCGGTTCGATGCCGCACCCCCGGCTTTTCCCGCTGCGGACTTCGAACGTATCTGCGGTGCGAAACACATGGCGCCGCTTTACGACCCAGCGCGTGAAAGCGCCGAGCAGGCGCAAGCCTGTATCGATCAATTCGAGTTCCCTGACCTGCCCTGCGAATACCCGGTCGTGTGGGTGAAGGCCAAGGAAGCGGCGCAAGTCTGCAGCGCGGTTGGCAAGCGCCTGTGCGACGCGCATGAATGGGAAGGCGCCTGCGAGGGCGCGTTGACCGAGCCCGACTATCGTTTCGATCTTGCCAAGGGTATGGCTTACGGTGACGCGGTGGCACGCATGCGCGCCGCGCACAATCGCAGTCAGGCCGGCGCTGCGCGCTGGAGTTACGGCCCTGAGTTTCAGCGTGGCGTGTGTGCCCAGGCCGGGCGCAAGTCGACGAGTTGTCAGGGCGGCGGTTACGGCCAATGCGGCTCGAATACCTATCCTGCCGGTGACTTTCCGACCTGCCACAGCCCGTTGTGGGTATATGACTTGAACGGCAACGCCGCCGAACACATGAATCTGCCGCTCAATCCCGCGCAGATGGCGAGTACCGGCAGCACCGAGCTCGGTGTGACGGAAATGAAAGGGAGCTGGTTCATTTTCGACACCTATCGCGCGCATCCCGACTGGTGCCGCTGGCGCGCGCCGTTCTGGCATGGTGGACGGGTGATGGATACGCATAGTCATGCGAACTATCACCTGGGGTTTCGGTGTTGTAAGTCGGTCGCTCACAAGGCGGGCGCCGACTAGAAACCCTCGTGATCGGGCCAGCGCGAACGTCGTCGCGCAGGTTGCCGGGTCAGGCATTCAGCCTGACCATACACACCCTTATCGCCCAAGCATCGTCAGCTTCGCACTCTGCACGCCCGCCACGTGGCGCCGTCGCTCGGGAATATAGCGCGCGAGACTCGCTACCGGTCCTTCGTCACTCAACACCGCCGCGAGACGCGCGTTGGCCAACACCTTGTGCACCGAGGTGACCTCGCCATTCAGCAGCATCACATCGCTGACCAGTCGAATGCCGTGGCTGTAGTCCACATACTCGATGCCGTGCGCGGTGCTGAGCGGTTGAATGGGTTGGCCATTGGCCATATGCCAGCCATAGATGGCAATGCGGCCGGGGTGGCTGTCCAATCGATTGGATATCACCACGTCTTTTTTGTGACCGGCGAGCAGCACACCCGGCGCGATGCCGAAGCGCCGTAACTGCGCGACGATGTCTGCATCGTGACGGCTGAAATAAGCGGTCGAGCGCATCTCCGGCCCGGCCTTGAGTGGCTGTGGGCGCAAGTGGCGGGCCGATTCGCGGTAGATGGCATCGACCATACGCGGTGTCGGCAATACGAAACCGAGGCGCGTCGCCACTTCGGCGGCGGCTTTCAAACCCATCGGCATACGCAGGAAGTCAGTGTCGCTGCCGACCGCGAGATAATCCGGCATCACACACACAGTCGCTTTCAGCGGACGGCCGTCGCTGCTGTAGGCGTGCAACTCAACGGGCTGCAACTGGCGCAGGAAGTTGGGGATTTCACCGCGCAGGATAGCGCTCGCAGTTTTGGCGTCGCGCTCGCCGCGCACCAGCTCGGCGACCGAGCGCGCAAAGTTTTTGCCACTCGTGCTGTCGCCGGGCGGTGGTGGGATGTTGGCGCTGAGTGCGCGCGGACAAGCGAAAGCGCTCTGGGCGTGGCTGAGCTGCGGCGACAACAGCAGGGCGGTGCACAGCGACAGCAGCGCCGCGAGCGAGGTTTTGCTCAAAATCCATCCTCAGGTTCTGGCACCGACACGATGCCTTCGCTCGTAGGTGTACTCGGCCCGTCCCTCGCCGTCAACGCGCGCGCAGTTCTCTATCACGCGCCACTCGCCACGGCCAACAAGCTCAGGCGATGAGTTGCGGGCGCGGCGCGCCCATCTCTTCCCAATCCATTGCTGCGTCGCCAGCGGGCAGCGGCAGAATGCGGCGCGTCGCCAGATCACGTAGCCAGTAGCAGAAGCTCGCCTGCGTGTTCCAGCTCATGGTAAAGCCATGTTGTTTGACTTTCACCGTGCTGACGAAGATGGGTGGCGGCGACTGCGTTGCGCCATGGGCGAAACACATGTCAGCGTAGAAATGTGATTCGCCGAGCAGGGCGTCCAGCGGTATTGGGCGCAATTGGTGTTTGGCCACCACGCGCTGCCACACCGCCGCGTGGGCCGGAATGTATTCGGCGAGTTTGATCGATTCGTCGGCACCGGTCTGCATACCGAAATAGGCGGCGAGGGTCGGCCACATGTCGCGGAACGAGAATACTTCACCGTTGGTGAGGTTATAGGTTTCGTTGCGCGCGCGCGGTTCGTTGGCCGCCCATAACAATGCGGCGCCGACCAAGCGTACGTCGGCCGCTTCCCACACCCATTCCGCTCCACCGGGGAAAACGAGCGGCAGGCCGAGCTCCTGACGAATTGCGGCATAGACACCCACCACCGGTGGGATATTCATCACCACGCCGTGATTCGGGCCAACAATCAACTGCGGGCGGAAAATCGTCACGCCAAATCCCTGCCGCGCAGCGAGGTCGTTGAGGAAATCCTCCTGCACCCAGTAGAAAGTCACATGATCGACGCGCGGTTGACTCTCGCGCGCCGGCACGCGCATCTGGCGATAGGGTGCGCCATAGGCTTTGGTGCCTTGTAACAGCGACACATGCTGAAGTTTTGCGCTGGCACTCAAGGGCTCCAGCAGATTGCGCAGCATGCGGCCATTGGTCTCAATCTGCTGCGGGTCTGACCAGCCGGCAATGAGGCCGGGCATTTCATACACGGCGGTGTAGACCACGTGGGTCACCTCGCTCAAGGACGCCGCCGCCGCGCGGCAGGCCTCGGTATCGGTCAAGTCGAGCGCGAGATGACGTATCGGCAAACTTTCGAGCAACTCCGGCACGCGGCGCGACAGCGCGATTACCTGCCAGCCGGCTTGTGCAAATTCAATCGCGGCAGCGGTGCCAACCAGGCCGCTGGCGCCGGCGATAAGTACAGTGCCGGTCATGGCATTACCTCGATGTAATAAAGATGGTGGGGCAGGGTCGTTGAAAGTGAGGGTGGTCGTCAATGCGCGCCAGCACGTCTCAGGCGATCACGTGTAAGGCGCGCAACTCCGCTATCTCGTCGCTGTTGAGACCTGCCTCGCGCAACACCTGTTCGGTGTGTTCGCCGAGGCGCGGCGCATCGCTGCGGACACTGGCCGGCGTGGCGCTGAACTTCACCGGCGGACGCACCTGACGCACCGCACCTTCGCTTGCGTGTTGTGCGACATCGAACAATTGCACCGCGCGCAGATGGGGGTGGGCGGTCAACTCATCGATGCCATAAACCTCGGTCGCCGGAATATCGAGTTCGGCGCATAAACTGAGCCACTCGGCACTGCTGCGCGCGGGAGTAGCGGCAGCCATGTCGCGATACATGTCGGCGACCTGCGCATTGCGCGCTTCGCGATCGCAATTGCCGTATTTATCGGCGAGATCAGCGCGACCGGCGGCGCTGAAAAACGCGCGCCAATGTTCGGCGGTGTAGGGCAGCAAGGCGATATAACCGTCGCGTGTCGGTGCCGGTTTGCGGCCACCACCGAGCAGGCGTTGATAACCGGCCGGCCCCTGTGCGGGTTCAAAGGTCTGGCCGCCGAGATGTTCGGCCATCACAAACGCCACCATGGTTTCGAGCATCGGCACCTCGACATACTGGCCCTGGCCGGTTCGCTCGCGACAGAACAACGCCGCGAGTACTGCATTGACCAGCACCATGCCGGTGGTCTTGTCGGCAATCAGGCTCGGCACATAGTCCGGTACGTCGCGCCCGAGGCTGTTCAGACTGACCAGGCCACAGGCGGCCTGAATGATGTCGTCGAAAGCCGGTTTGTCGGCGTCCGGTCCGTCTTGGCCATAACCGGTGGCCACGCAGTAGACAATGTCAGGTTTGATGGCGGCCACCGCCTGGTAACCCAAACCCAAGCGCTCCATCGCCGGCACCCGCATGTTGTGCACCAGCACGTCGGTCTTTTTGATCAACTTGTTCAGCACCGCGGTGCCACGCGCTGATTTCAGATCGATGGCGAGCGAGCGTTTGTTGCGGTTCAGGCTCAGAAACACCGAACTCATGCCGGCATGACGACTCACGCCGTTGGCGCGCATCAAGTCACCGGCCAAGGGTTCGACTTTGATGATGTCGGCGCCGTAATCACCCAGGATCTGGGTCGCGAGCGGGCCCAGCACCACCGCCGTCAGGTCGAGGATACGTACCCCGGCGAGCGGGCCGCTGGCGGCCGGCTTCGTCATGAGCGTGCCAGACGCAGACGATTGGCGATGTTATTGCGCTGCATGTTCGATGAGCCGCCGACGATGGGCAGGCAGGTCATGTCGCGCACATGGCGCTCCATGTCGTATTCCTCGGCGCAGCCATAGGCGCCCAGCACCTGCTGGCATTTGATCACGATGTCGAGGCCATGATCGGTGACGAACATCTTCGCCATCGAACTTTCGACCGCACAACTGCGGCCTTGATCGGCTAGCCATGCGGCGTGGTAGAGCATGTGTTCACAGGCCTGGAACAGGGTGCGCAGGTCGACCAGCGTATGGCGCACCGCCTGGTGTTCACCAATCGCCTTGCCGAACTGTTTGCGTTCGCCGGCGTAACGCCAGGCATCTTCCAGCGCGCCGCGGGTGATGCCGAGCGCCATCGCCGCCACCGCCAGCCGCTCGACATCGAGGGCCGGCCCGACCAGCTTCTGCCAGCCACGATTCCAGTGCTCGGGACCGCCGACGATGTTATCCAACGGCACTTCTACGTCGTCGAAATGCACGTCACAGGTGCGGGTATAACGCAGGCCGATGTGATCGATATCCGTGATAGTGACGCCGGGTGTGGTCGGCGGCACCAGTACCAGTGACAGGTTCTCGTAACGTGGTGCGCTGGTATCGGAACGCACCAGGCAATAGATAAAATCCGCATCACGCGCCATCGTGCACCAGCGTTTGGCGCCGTTGATACGGACCCGGTCGCCGATTTTCTCCGCGCGGGTTTTGACACTCGCCAGATCGCC
>CAMCBY010000071.1 GCA_945873015.1 Klebsiella pneumoniae | reverse complement strand
GCTCACCGCCTGGCGGGAATGGTGGTTGACCATGGCACGCAGTTCCGCCTCCATGCCACCCCAACCCATCATCACCAGCGTCCATTCCGCAGGCAGCGCGTTGGCCGCTTCAACCAGTTGCGGCAGGCCGCGGTGGGGGCTGAAACCGCCCTGGAAAAGAATGATCTTCTGCTCGCGCGGCAACTGCGCCGCGTCATGCAGGCGCCCGTCATAAACCGGCACCGGCGCAATCATGCTGGCATTCATCACAACCTGCGGATCGGGCACGCGCGGGTCGATTTTGGACGGCGGTGGTGGCGCAGGCCTCGGCGCCGCACGGGGCTCGAGAAAAACCTCGATATCGGTGCCTGGCAGGATGTGATGTTCGGCTTGCTCGTGCGGCGCAATGCCGTGGATATCGACCTCGTAACCTGCTGCGCGCAGCGTCATCGCTTCTTTGATGACGCGCGCATCGTTCAGTACACCGTTGTGAACAAGAGCAGCTATTCTCATTTTCCACGATCCCCTACAGCATGGCGCCCGGCATGCCACTCGGCAAAAAGCCCAGTGGCACCAGCGCGCCTACGCTCGCTTGCGTGGTACATGAACATACGCGGTTCGGCGTTGAAATAAGCGCAGAATTCCCCCGCGCCGAGAATAAGCCGAGCTTGCAGGCAGCGCAATCAATGGGCGGGCCCGAGTGCGCGGCGCCAGTGATGGAACGCACGCGAGTGGATTAGAGGGCGAGGAAAGCCTGCGCCGCGCGCCATGTGCCGGCGCACGCGTCAGCGCTTTTGATAAATCCTGCCAGCTCTGTTTGCGCGATGGCATAGGGGTAATCGGAGCCCGCGAACACGCGCCCGGGAGCGAACTCCGTCATGAGGTAGCGCAGGTAGTCGACGTCGTACACCAGACTGTCGTAATAACAGCGCGCGGCGTAGTGATGCGGCGCATGGGGCAACAGGCCGTTAAAACCGTCACTGCTCAACCAGCCTTGTTTGAGCCGATGTGTCAGCGGTATCACTGCCCCCCCGCCATGACTGAAGCCGATGCGCAGACCGGGATGGCGTTCGAGCACGCCGGCGCGGATCAGATGCATCGCCGCCAGACCGGTATCGAGTGGAAAGGCCGCGAACGGCACGAGATCAGGAAAATCTTTGAGGCGCTCCGCCCCGACCGGGTGCAAGGCGTGTACGAACAGCGCCATATCCTGCCGCACACACTCCGCATAGAACTCGTCGAACCGCGCATCGCCCGGCATCACGCCATTGATGTTGCTGCCGATCTGCACGCCTTTGAAACCGTCGGCCTTCAAACGCGCGAGTTCCGCGCAGGCACACGCGACGTCCTGCAGGGGCAACATGCCCAGCGCGTAGAAACGCGTCGGCGCGCGCGCCACCATTTCGGCTATCTGATGATTGACATAGCGGCTGAGCGCGAGGCCGTCGCTGGCCGAAAACCAGTAGGAAAGCAGTTCCGGCATCGGCGACAAGGCTTGTGCGGCAATGCCGTCGCGATCCATGTCTTCGATGCGCCGCGCGACATTCCATGAGCGCGCGTCGAGTTCGCGGAAAGCCTTACCGGCGAATTCAATCACGCCGCTGTCGGCATCACGCAGACACATACACGGCCAGCGCGGATTGCTGTCGGGCGAGGGATTGGCAGGGAAGTTCGCCGGCACGACATGGCTGTGCAGGTCGATGATGGCATGCGATGCGCGCGGCTCGCTCACAGCATGGTGCTGCCGCCGTTGACGCTGATCACCTGGCCGGTGACAAAGCTCGCCTCATCCGTGGCGAGATAGGCAACCATCGATGCCACTTCTTCCATACGGCCCGGGCGGCCCATCGGAATCACGTCGTTGAACTGCATGACCCACGGGTCGTTCTTGGCCATCAACTGCTCGACCATCGGCGTCGCCACCATACACGGCGCGACGGTGTTGACGGTGATATTGCGGGTCGCGAATTCACGCGCGAGGCCAGTAGTCAGGCCGTGCATGCCGCCTTTGGCGGCGTTGTAGGCAGCATGTTCCGGCAAGCCATTACGCACCGAGTCCGCCCCGATATTGATGATGCGACCACCGCCCTGGGCGAGCATCAGCGGCAATACCGCATGACAGCACCACCGCACTGTCCACAGATTGCGGTCGATGGTCTGACGCAGGGTCTCGGCGGTGTGTTCGAGAAACGGGCGGATGACACCGCCGCCGGCGTTATTGACCAGGATATCGATGCGCCCGAACAAGGCGTGGGTCAGCGCCATCATGTCGCGCACCGTCTGCTCATCGCTGAGGTCGCCGACAAAACCCGTGGCGTCGCCGGGCAATTGGGCGGCGGCCTGTTCGGCGCTGGCCGAGATGTCCGCCACACACACGCGCGCGCCCTCGGCGGCGAGGCGCTCAGCGATGACATAACCGATGCCGCCGGCGGCGCCGGTAACGATCGCGGTCTTACCTGATAAATCCTGCATGGTGTTCAGTTCACTCGTGCTTCGATGGCGCCGCCCTTGCCGAATTCGGCCTGCGGTGTGGCGCCCCAGTAGTCTATCGATTCCAGCGCCAGTGGCAGACGGCGCGGCGCTCGCGGCGCGATTTCCGGAAACTCTTCCATGCCGAAACTGTATTCCAGGGTATTGCCGTCCGGATCGAGAAAATACAGAAAAATCGATTCCGACGGCGGATGACGGCCCGGCCCGAATACTACCGGCACCTCGAGCTTGCGTGCGCGGTGCAGGGCGCGGCCGATGTCGTCGATGTCAGTTACCATAAAATTGACGTGGTGCAGACGGTTGCTGTCGGACTTGCTCAAACCTAGGGAGTGATGCAGCGGATTCGGAAAACACCGCATAAATGTCACCGCGCCGTCGATGCGATCGGAAATGCGGTAATTGAGTGCGTCAGTGAAAAACTGTTCGGTCGTGTCGTAGTCCTTCGCACCCAACACCACATGGCCGAGGCGCACGATGTGGCTCACGGTGGGCGTAAAGGGCGTGGCGGCTTGCGCCATATGCGAGCAGTATTCAAACGTCGCGCCGGTGTTGGGCTCGCTTATCTGGAACGCCTGATCAAGCCCCATCGCGGCACAGTAGGCGGCGTCCATGGTGTGCGCCACGATACCAAGCCGCTCGACATGGCTGCGCAGTTTGTCGACATCCTCCGCCGTCTCCATCTCCCACGCCACGCGCCGCAGACCGGCCAACGGCCCCTCATGCAGGATAAGGTCATGATGATGGGCACTGCAGCGATACAGATGTTCGCCCGCGCCGACACTGCCCGCCGTCTGCAGGCCGAGCATGTCCTGATAAAAACGATCGGAGCGGGCGAAGTCGGTAACGTTCAAGGCGACGTAAGCGAGCCGGCGATAACGGAAATCCAATGACATGGCGCGCCCTCAGGGAATGATGCTGACTTTGCCCTGATCACGGATGTCATCCTGATCGAGGAAGGTCTTTTTGGACACAATACGCAGCGTGCCGTCGACGCGCGTCATTTCATAGACATGATGGCCGAAGAAGGTGTCGGTGACGCCGAGTTTGCTGCGCCACGTGACATAGTTCGAGGTCACCGTAAAACGCGTCGTATCGCCGCCCAGCACCCGCACATTACTGACCATCCGCCGACAGCGCGACCGCGGGAATTCAGCATGGGCGGTGCGCTTTTTCAGGCGCTTCACCCGTTCGCACAAACGGTGGTAGTCATCCGCCACATAGAAAAGCGTGGTGGCCGGGTCGGCATCATCGTCGGCACCGGCCGGCGGAACAAAATAACGCGCACCTTCAACGAACAGCGACAACCATTCATCGAGCTGCCAGTTGTCGAGCAGGGCCGCTTCCAGAAACAGGAAGTCCTCAAGTTCCGCGCGGGTGGCCGGTGCGCTCATGCTGGCTGCCCCGCTATATGCTTGTGCCACTCGCGCCAGAACGCGCGCATCTGTGCTTCGTCGTCAACCTGCGGTTCATCGCTCAAGTAACCCTTGGAAATATCATTCCAGCCGGCCCCGCCAAGACTGCCGTAGCCGCGCTGACACAAGGCCAGCGCTTCGCAATCGTCGGGGGTCGCAAAACCGCCTGGTCCTAAAAACTCGAGGAAGTTGAACAAGCGCAGTTCGCGCATCATCGCCGACTCCTCGCGCGGCGCCAGGGCCCAGGCGTTGACCGTCTGTTTGTCAGGCGCGTCGGGATAGAAGGTGCGCAAGGTCACGGCCATGATGTCGTTGATAACGAAGTTCGGAAAAATGAGCAGATTACGATTGGTGCTCGCCATGCGTTCAGCGCGCTCTGCGCCGAAACGTTCGGTCAGGCGCGCTTTGATGGCCGCCACTTCGCGCGCCGCAGCGTCGCCCCACGCCGGCACCGCCTGGGCCACCGGGCGGCCCCACGGCGCGCTGTATTGCACCACGGCATGACCATTGCCGAGATCGAAAGCACGGCCCTTGATCGCGACCTCGACCAGCGAACCGGGTTTGGACTTCACATAGTCGAAATAACTGACGTGGGTCGGCAGGCCGTGATAACCGTCGAAGCTGTTCTCACATAACAGTTTCCAGTTGGCGTTGAAGCCGTACTGCTGGGTGCCGCCGACGATTTCCATCGCGGTCTCTCTCTGATCGAGCACCAGATCGATATATTCCAGCGCGCCGCCGAGATAGGTCTCAAGACTCACCGCGTCGTTCTGCAGATGCATGAAATACAGACCGCGGTAGTGCTCGAGACGCGGCACCCTCACCAGATCATGCATGCCGCCCTGGCGGGTGCCGGCACCGTAGGCCTCGTCACCGGGGCGGTTGACCAGTTTGCCCTCCAGATCGAACGCCCAGGAGTGATAGAAACAACGAAACATCGCGCCGTTGCCCGCCGCCTCGCGGCACACCAGCGCGCCACGGTGGGGGCAGGTGTTGAAGAACGCACGCACGGTGCCGTCTTTGCCACGGGTGAAGATCACATCGCGACCGGCGACCTTGCGCGTCAGGAAATCGCCCGGCTCGGCAATCTCCGATTGATGGCCGACGTACAGCCAGCAATGGTCGAATATCGCCGCCCGTTCGCGGGCCAGAATGTCAGGGTCGGTAAAAGCGCGGCGCGCGACGCGGAATACACCGCGGCTACGGTCGTCATCGAGCAGGGCGGCGGGGTTGAAGGTCACGATAGCATCCTCATTCAAAAACCGTGCGCTTGGTTTGTTTGTCGAACCTACAAGGAATCATTCTTGGTGTAAATGCCAATTTCGGAGGTTTCTTGCCGGGCTGGCAAGACATTGCCTACCGGTTACACTGTTTGTCCGAATGAAACTCTCGAAACACTGACGGATGTCCGAGCGAAATGAAACCCTGTCACGGGTGCCCCAGGCCGAACGCTCGGCGCGTATGCAGCGGCGTCTCGCACAAGCCGCCTACGAAGTCATCCGTGATGGCGGTTATGTGCACTTCCGGACCGCCGCCGTGGCACGTGCAGCCGGGGTATCCCAGGGCGCACAACTGCATCACTTTCCAACCAAGAACTCGCTCGCCGAGGCGGCCATCGACTACGCCTGGTCGCAGGCCACCAGCGACTCGCTGGCGCGTATCGCCGCCTTCGAGGCCGGGCAAGACATCATTACCGCCCTCATGAGTGACAGTCAGGCGTTTTTTTTCTCGGATTATTTTCGCGTCGCGCTCGATATTCTGATGGCCGGCGGCAATGACCTCGCACTGCGCGAAGCGCTGGTTGCCAGCACCCTCGCCCATCGCAGTCGGGTCGAACGTCTGTGGCTGGAAAAGCTGGTCGAACAAGGCTGGAAGCTGCCCGATGCCGAAGATGTGCTGGCACTCAGCATGAGCGTGGCGCGCGGTTTTGCGGTGCGCGCGCTGGTCGAACCCGGGCGTGAACATTTCGAACGACTGTGCGCGCGCTGGATAACAATCCTGAAAGCGGCCGGTCTCGGCCCGGCCGTCAGCCAGCGACGCACCACATAACAACGCCATTCAAAACAATCGACGCCCTCAGCAGGGCGCCACAGGGGAAATAGGTCATGGGACTCAGCTTCGAACAGATCAAGGCCGCCTACGAACAGGAAGCCGCCAATGCCAGCAAGGTTTACAACCGCGAAGAAATTCCGATGTCGTGGGACTTGATTACGCCGGAATGGTTGACCGACATCCTGGTCGGCGCGGGTAAAGCCGAGCAGGTGACCGCCTATCGCCTCGACACCAAAGACGAAGGCACCGCCAGCCGTCGCCGCATTTTTCTCGAATACAACGAAGCCGGCCGCGCTGCCGGTTTGCCGGCGACGGTGTTCGGCAAGTCCACCCAGCATCTCGAGAACCGCTTCATCATCGGCATGAATGGCGGCATTGAAGCGGAAGTGACGTTCTTTCAGGCCGTGCGACCGAAACTCGATATCGAGGCGCCGGTGTGTCTGCATGCGCGCTTCAATCCGAACTCGCTGAACTCTATCGTCATCATGCGCGACATCGCCGGCGAAGTGGAATTCTGCAATTATTCGACACCCATGACCTTGGAACTCGCGCGCAGCCAGATGCGTGTGCTGTCGTCGGTGCATGCGGCCTATTACGAAAGCCCTGAACTCAACACCACACTCGCACCGTGGAATACCTGGGAAGACTACTTCGCCATCACCGCCAAGGAAGCGGGCTTCGAACAGGCCTGTCAGCGCGGTTTTGCCGAAGCACGCGAAGTGATTCCGGCGGATCTGTTCAAACATGAATCAGAGATCTGGCCGGCTACCGTCGATGCCATCGCGCTGCACAGCAAACTGCCGCGCATGCTGGTGCACTCCGATGTGCATTTGAAGAACTGGTATGTGGCAGCGCCGGACCGTATGGGCCTGACCGACTGGCAGTGCTCATGCAAGGGGCATTGGAGTCGCGACCTGTCCTATGGCATTTCCACCGCGCTGACGGTTGAACAGCGCCGCGCGTGGGAACAAGACTTGCTCAAGTACTACCTCGAACTCATGCACCAGAAGGGCGTGCCCGCCATCAACTTCGACGACGCCTGGCTGGCCTATCGCGCACAAATGTTTGGTGCACTGGCGTGGTGGACCGGCACCCTCGGCCAGCCACCCGAAGCGCCCGCCATGCAACCGCGTGCCGCCAGCCTGACCTTTATCGAACGTATGGCGCATGCCGTGCACGACCTCGATTCCCTGGCTGCAGTGGCGGCCTCAAAGGAGCGTTACTTCGGTGCTGCCGCACGATAAAAACTGTCCGACGCCGGCGGCGATTGCGGCACTGCGCGCGCGTTTTGCGTGCGAAGCCGAAATCGATCAGGTACTGACGCGCAAGCTCGAGCTGCGCGCCGGTGCCGGTTATGTCACGCAAAGCCTCGACGCGTTGGTGGCTGGCAGCGCCGCGCTGATACGCGCGCACATCGGCGACGACTTCAGCATCCGCGACGCACGCTGGTTGACCGGCGGTGCATCCAAACTGCAGATGGCCTTCAGCCTGGAATGGGCACCGCACGGCTCGGAGCGTCAGACCAGCGCGATGGTATTGCGTATGCAACCGGCCGAATCGCTGGTGGAAAGCAGTCGGCGTCGCGAGTTCGAAGTGTTGGCGGCGATGCAGGGCGTGGTGCCGGTGCCGCCAGTGTATTGGGTGGACGCCGACGCACACCATCTGCCCTATCCCGCCATCATCTATGGCTTCATGCCGGGTGTGACCAAACCGCGCGACGCCACCAGTCAGGCCACCGGCATGGGCACACGTCTCGCCGCACACTGGCGCGACAGCCTCGGGCCGCAATTTGTCTCAGCCATTGCGCGTGTGCATGGCGCGCCGCTGGATGGCGCGCGTTTGCCGAGCTTCGATATGCCGCCGCCCGGCACCGCCTCGATAGACCTCGCGCTCAATCATTGGGAGCGGGTGTGGGAGGAAGATGCCGACGAAGACATTCCGCTGATGCGCCTCGCTTGCGCATGGCTGCGGCGCAACCGGCCGTCCTGCCCACGGCCAGTGTTGCTGCATGGCGACTACCGCATGGGCAATTTTCTGTTCACCGAACACGACGCGCGCATCACCGCCATCCTCGATTGGGAAATGGCGCGTATCGGCGACCCGCATTTCGACATCGCGTGGGTGGTCAATCCCGCTTATGGCATCTACGCCGAGGACGGCAAAACCTTGCTGGTCGGTGGCCTCATTCCGGAACACGAATTCCTGGCGCGTTATAGCGAGGAGTGCGGCATACACATCGATGCCGACACGCTGCATTACTACAAAATCTACTGCGGCTGGCTGCAAGGCGTGATCGCCATCGGCACGGCATGGCGCATTGCGCGCAATGGCAAGACCCATCAAGACGTGTTGATGGCCTGGATCCTCGGCATCGGGCCCAAGCTGCTCGCCGAATTGCGCGCCCTCATGGCCCAAGCCTGAACTACCTGCGGAGAATCATCCATGCAATTGCGCGAAGACATTCAACTGAAATCCGTCATCCGCGCCTTGACCGAAGTAGTGCTGCCGGCAGTCGACAGCAGCAACCCACTGGCCGTTGAACAAACCCAGGTGGCCATCGGCATGTTGCAACTGATGGCGGCGCGCCTGCCTTTGCAGTTCCGCTATGACTGCGATGAACTGGCGCGGCTGCTGGAACTGTGTCGCGCGCTGGCAGCGTATGACGATGGTGCGCTCAGCGCCGCCACCCGCGCCGGCGCCGAAGTGCTGGGCCGCGCGCAGGCCGGGCCTGACGAAGTGCTGGGCGCGATACGCGAGTTGCGCCGCCTGAGTGGCGACCTCATCACTGCCCGCTATCGCGATGACGACGATGGAGCCCGCACCCACATTTCACAGCTGGTACTGGCCCATGCCGACCAGCAACTGCTGCGCGAACGCGCCTGGGTCGCGCCCCAGGGCTGGGAGATCCAACCGGAAACCCTGCCCGCCATCGAAGATCTTCTGTAGGTGCGGATTTATTCGCACATTCAGCACGAGGCCGTGGGTGAGGTCTGTGCCTGATTCTTCAATGTCAGACTGAAGTCTGACCCACAAAAATCACGGGGCAGCGCCTTGCCAGAATCTTGTGGGTCAGACTTCAGTCTGACACTCGCTGCCGCGCCTTTTAATGTGCGAATGAATTCGCACCTACAGGTCAGAAGCCGATCTGGGCGCCACCGTCAACATTCAAATGCTGGCCGGTGATGTAACTGGCGGCATCCGACAACAGAAAACAGCAAGGCTCGGCCACTTCTGCCGGCTGCGCGATGCGGCCCATCGGGATGCCGGCCATGGTGCGCTCGATGAATTTCGGGCTGCGGATGACTTCCGTCATCGGCGTCTCGACTGCACCGAAACACACGCTGTTGACGCCGATACCGAAACGCGCCCATTCGCGCGCCGCGCTCATGGTGATGCCGAGCACGCCGGATTTCGCCGCGCCGTAGTTGATCTGTCCGATAGTGCCGCGACGTCCGGCTATCGATGACACGTTGACGATACGACGTGAGGCCACTTCGCCAGCTTCGGCCCGTTCCATCATGTGGCGACCGACCGCCTGCAGGCAATAGAACACGCCGCTCAAGTTGACGTCGATGACCGCCTGCCAGTCGGCCAGCGACATCTTGTGAATCATCGCGGTGCGAATGATGCCGGCGTTATTGAACAGCCCGTTGATGGTGCCGTGTTTATCGACCACCGCTTCGACCATGCCTTGCACGAAAGCCGGGTCGGCGACGCTGCCGATATAGACATCGGCGCTGCCGCCCACCAGTTCGGCGGTCTCACGCGCGCTATCGCCGTTGATATCAACCAGCACCAGCCGCGCACCGAGGCTGGCGGCCTTCAGTGCCACACCGCGACCGATGCCTTGCGCAGCACCGGTGACGATGATCACGCGGCCTTCGAGATTCATTGGGTTTTCCATGACGAGTCGCTCTCCGGGAATAGTTGAATGTGGATGGACGGTTCAGCCTGGCGGGTGTTCGAACAACGTGCCGATGGCCGGCAACTGCGCGGCATCGGGATCGAGTCCTGCAGCGCGATGCCAGATGCGCTCACGCGGCGCACGCCGCTGGTTGTAGCGCAACACTGCCGCCAGCATCGAGGGTGGCATGGCGGTGTCAGCCTGCCCCGCCGTGAGCAGCCCGTCGATGACCGCCTTGAGCGCGCGGTGCGCGTGGCTGACGGCTTGGTAGTCGCTGCTCGACACCGTAGTGGCGACGGCGAGCGCAGCGCTCAAGTCATCACCTGGCCCAGCGTCGGCATTGAGCGCCGCCAGTTCCCTGGCGAGTTCACAACTCAGCGCGAGGTTGTCCAGTTCGAACTTGAGCGCGTATTGCCATTGCTCGGCAATGATGGCGAGATGCCCCATCACCAGCTGGGTCTGGTCGCGCGCCAAGCGTTCCTCGGCTGGCAACGCCGGCAGGATGACGTCGGACAGCGCTTTCATGACCGAGCGCAAACGTAAATCGATATCTGGATTCATGCTTTTACGCTGCTGAACAATTCGTCGAGTTGGGCCATGAATACCGCCGAGCCGAAGGCCATCCAGGTCAGCACCAGATCCTGATGACTCTGGCTTTCGCGCGCCGCGCAGCAGGCCGAACTGTTGTTGATGATGATGCACTTCCAGGCGTTCAGGATTTCGTAGTATCGAATAGTGTCGAGATTGATGCTCACGCCGGCCGCCTCGGCATAACGCTGAAAAAATGCTTCACGCGGCATAAGCCCTGAGATCAGCAACTCGCCATCGGCGCGCGGCGTGCCGAACAGGCGCTGCACGCTCCACGCGAGATCCTCGTGAAAGTCACCAAGGTGCGCGAGCTCCCAATCCAGCACCGCACTGAATTCACCGCCAGGCTCGACGAACATGAAGTTGCCGATGCGATAGTCGCCATGCACCACGACCGGTCGCTCGCATACCGGGGCGTGTTCACGCAGCCAGCGACCCACCACGGTCACCAGTGGATCGGCTTCAACCAAATCCTGCTGCCAGACGCGTGACCACCAGTTGACCTGGCGCAGTGCGGCCTGCGTGGTGCCAGGAGCGGGCGCATCGAAATACGTAAGCTCGGCGCGGCGCCAGTCAAAGGCGTGAATGCGTGCGAGATTGGCGACGAACTGCGGCGCGAGTCGCGCTATCCAGTGTTCAAAACGGATACCGACGCCGGTGACGGCCTTGGCCGGAATATCGGTCGGCGCAGTATTGCCACTCACCCACGCGGTGATGAGCCCTGGCTGGCCTAAGTGCAGGCCATCGGCGTCGACAAAACGCAGCGGTGGCACCGGCACCACGCCGGCGAAAGCCTTTAACAATTGCGCTTCGCGGCCGCGACAGGTTTCAACGATGCCCATCCACGGATCCATACGCAGCACCAGGCGTTCGGGCGCGGCTGCGTCGGCATGTTGCAGGGTGAAAGCGAACTGTTCCTTGGAGGCGCCACCGGTCATGCGCGTGAGGTCGCTTATGCGCACCTCGCGCAGGCCCTCATGGGCAAACAAGGCATCGAGCTGCGCGGAGACCTCGGCAACAGTGCGCGCGCCGTAGCCGCCTTGACCACGCCGTGCCATCTTGCGCGCCAGCACATGGGCAATACGCGATTCAATGTCATCGCGTTCGCAAGGCACGCCCGGCACGTTTCCCTGCACACGGCTCATAGTGGCAGACAAGTTCTACAGCTTGCCGGCCGCACGTAGACGCAGATAAGTATCGTAGAACCAGCCTTCCTGAATCTCACCGTAGCCGACCCGGCCAGTGGACGATACATAACGGTTCATGACATTCGGCACGCCGACACAACCATAGGGCTCCCACAGGCCGGACGCGACCGGCGCGCCGAGGAAACGATGTTCGGTGCCACGCTCATCGGTGGCATGGATTTCATAATGAGCGCCCCAGATCCCATCGCGCGTGACGATGACCTTGCCGGCGGTGCAGCCGTAGACCTTGTCGCCGTCCAGTACAAAACCGTGGGCGAAGCTATGCTGCGCGTCGCTCGCGGCGTCGTAACTCAT
>CAMCBY010000070.1 GCA_945873015.1 Klebsiella pneumoniae | reverse complement strand
GAATCGCTGCGCGAAGAGAACCCGCGCCTGGTGTATGCCGCGGTGCGTGGCTTTGGTGACCCGCGTACCGGCCGCAGCCCCTATGCCGACTGGCCGGCCTTCGACATCGTCGCGCAGGCCATGGGCGGTTTAATGAGCATCACCGGGCCCGGGCCCGAGATGCCCTTGAAATCCGGACCCGGTATCGGCGACATCGTGCCCGGCATCATGTGCGCTTTCGGTATCGTCGCAGCGGTGCGGCTGGCGGAACGTAAAGGGCGCGGCCAGTTCGTCGACGTGGCGATGTACGACGCCATCCTCGGCATCTGCGAGCGTCTCGTGCATCAGCATTCTTTTGCCGGCGTGGTGCCCAAACCCGAGGGCAACGAACATCCGCTGGTCAATCCGTTTTCAATTTTCCCGGTGACCGATGGCTGGGTCGCGATTGGCTGCCCGATAGAAGCGCAGTGGCGTGAACTTGCCCGTCTTATTGACCGCGACGACCTGCTGGCCGACCCGGGTCTGCAGAGCAATGCCGATCGGGTGCGCCAGCGTGATCGTGTGCGCGGCGCGATAGAGGCGTGGACCAGACCACGCAGCAAACAAGAGGTCGTTGAGGTGCTCGGTGGTCGTGTGCCGTGTGGACCGGTCAATGACGTCAATGACATTTTTGCCGACCCACACATCGCGTCCAGAGAAATGATCGCCGAAGTTGAAATCGCCGAGATCGGCCAACGCCTGCAAGTGGCCGGTATCCCGGTGCATTTCGCCGACACGCCGGGCAAGGTGCGCGTGGCAGGGCCGGGACTCGACGCACACCGGGCCGAGATCCTCGATCAATTCGGGCTTTCCGTGTAGGTGCGAATTCATTCGCACATTCATCGCCGGGCGCAGCGGTGCGAAGAACATTCAATGTGCGAATAAATTCGCACCTACAAAAGCGGGGCGATGAGCGCTGCGGTAATTGCGCCATGCGTTCACCCTTGTTATATCGCTGACACGGCGCCCGCAGGGGGCACCCAATAACCTTTGGAGAACTGTTATGAAACTCGGTGTCTTTCACTTCAACACCGAATACTCCATTCGTGCCGATGAACTCGCGATTGCCGCGGAAGAACGCGGATTTGAATCGTTGTGGTTTCCCGAGCACACCCACATTCCGGCCAGCCGTCAGACCGAATGGCCGGGCAAGGGGCCGTTGCCGCGTGAATACGTGCACATGTCCGACCCGTTCGTCAGCGCGGCGGCGGCGGCGGTGGTGACCAAAACCATCAAGCTCGGCACCGGTATCTGTCTCATCATCGAGCACGACCCGCTGGCGTTGGCCAAAACCGTAGCGACGGTCGATCAGATCTCCAACGGGCGGTTTCTGTTCGGTGTTGGCGCCGGCTGGAACCGCGAGGAGATGGAGAACCACGGCACGCGTTACGAGCAGCGTTGGAAGGTGCTCGAAGAACGCGTCAAAGCCATGAAGGCACTGTGGACCCAGGAGGAAGCGAGTTTCCACGGCGAGCACGTCGATTTCGATAAGGTCTGGTCCTATCCGAAACCCGTGCAGCGGCCCCATCCGCCGGTGATCCTCGGCACGTTCGGCTCGGCCTGGGGACGCAGGCGTGTGGCAGAGTTCGGTGATGGCTGGATACCGATAGATCTTTTTCACGGCGACCTCAAGGCCGACATCGAGGATCTGCATAAACGTCTGCGTGACAACGGCCGTCAGCCCTCGGACGTACCGATTTCGATGTTCGATATTTTTGAGACCAAGGAAGACGATCTGAAGCGTTTTGCAGACCTGGGACTCATCGAGCGCGCCATCCCGCGCTGCCCGACTGAGGACCGGGATACTGTGCTACGCTGGCTCGACCGCTATGCAGAAATCGGCCGCCGCATCGGCGCGATGTGATGCGCGGCGCAGTCCTTATCAAATGAAACCATCTCCGGTCGTTTTGCCCGTCACGGCAAACACGACAGCCATATGGCTGTGTGTGGGACGATCGCCACTTTAAAAAAGGAATCAGCAATGACGAAACTTTACGGATTCGAAGTCAGCAATTATTACAACATGGTCAAGTTTGCGCTGCTCGAGAAGGGCGCGGCGTTCGAGGCAGTGGCGGCCATGCCGAGCCAGGAGAACGACTACAAGGCCAAGAGCCCGATGGGCAAGGTGCCGTGTCTGGAAACTGACAAAGGCTTTCTGTCGGAAACCAACGTCATCCTCGACTACATCGAAGCAGCGCACCCGAGCCCGGCACTGGTGCCGGCAGATGCCTTCGCCGCCGCCAAGGTGCGCGAAGTCATGAAGGTGCTGGAGCTTTACATCGAACTGCCGGCGCGCCGTCATTACGGTGAGTTGTTCTTCGGCGGCCCGCGCAGTCAGGCGGCGTTCGACGAAGCCAAACCGGTGCTTGAGAGTGGCGTCAATGCCTTGAAGGCACTGTGCTCGTTCAAGCCTTTCCTGTGTGGGAGCTTCAGCCTCGCCGACATCTTCGCCGCGCATACCTTCATCTATGCGCAGCCGGTAGCTCAGGCCATCTACGGCTGGGATCTGGTCGCCGCCGTACCCGGTCTTGGCGCCGCTCTCGAAGCGACCAATGCCCGCGCCGCCGGCGCCAAGGTGATGGCTGACCAGCAGGCCGCGCTGAAGGCGTTCCAGGAACAGGCCAAAGGCTGAGGCATCTGCTTCGTTTCCGCCCCTGTAGGTGCGAATAAATTCGCACCTACAGGATGTCTCCCACGATTAGCAGGAGGTCTGCATGACATCCCCGCTCGTTTTGCCCGTCGACCGCATTCGCGAACGACTGAACGCTGATCCCGAATTCAAACTCGCAGCGCGCTTCTGGTATTGCGATCTGCGCTTCAAAGTCGGTGAGGAACTCTATTTCATGCGCGTCGAGAACGGCCGCGTGGAGAGCTTCAATCACGGCACCCACGGCTTCGATCCTTACACCATCAACATCGGTGGTCCGGTGGAAGTGTGGGAACAGATGTTGGTCGACAAACCGCGCCCGTTCTTTCATGACTGGTTCGCGGCCTCGTTTCATCATCCCTTCGAGTTCGGTGGCGACCTCGAATCGGCCTATGCCTATTACTACGCGCTGCGTCGCATCCACGCCATCATGGGCGCGTGTGTACGTGAGCAGCGCAACGCGGCGTGAGAGGTAAAGTCATGGCTCGTTATTCGCAAATTACCGGTCGTTATCTATACCTCGACGTCGAGGGTGTTGAGTACCGCGTGTACCTCGAAGAGGCGGGGCAGGGCATCCCGCTGGTGTGTCAGCATACCGCCGGCGCTGATGGTCGGCAGTTCCGCCACCTGCTCGAAGATCCGGAGATCACCTCGCGTTTTCGTGTGATCGCCGCTGACCTGCCTTATCACGGCAAGTCGTTACCGCCGCACAGCGTGCGTTACTGGGAGCAGGAGTATCGCCTCACCCAGAAGTTCTTCATCGACTATTGGGTGACTCTGATTCGCGAACTCGAACTCGACAGACCGGTGTACATGGGCTGTTCGATGGGTGGCCATCTGGCGGCCGATCTCGCGCTCTATCGTGGTGATGATTTCCGTGCCTGTATCGGTCTTGAGGCCTCGATGTGGAGCGGCAACATCGACAGACTCATCAACCAGTGGTGGCATCATCCGCGCCTGTCGAATGAATCCAAACCGGCAGCGATGATGAGCCTGTGTTCGCCCCATGCGCCGGAAGCGAATGTGCGCGAGACCATCTGGATGTACAGCCAGGGCGCGCCGGCGGTATTTGCGGGCGATCTGAACTACTACGGCGTTGAGCATGATCTGCGCGACACGGCCGGGCAGATCGATACCAGCAAATGTATGCTTTACGTATTGAGCGGTGACTACGACTGGTCCGCTTATCCGGCGGCCGCGAAGGCGCTGGCCGATGCGGTGCCGGGCGCGACCTATACGCTTATGGAAGGCATGGGCCATTTCCCGATGGCCGAAGACCCGCAGCAGTTCAAGAAATATCTGCTGCCGGTGCTGGCCGACATCGAGAAACGCAGCGCCAGGTAGGTGCCGCGGTGGGGGGCTGAGCGCGGCGGGCGCGCTCAACCTTCAGGCTTATGGCGCTACGGGCGCTTCTTTCACCTGACCGGCGTACTTGGCGAGAATGTCGCCGACCTTCTGCATGATCTCCGCCTGCATCTGCAATTCCAGCTTTTCATTACCCGGCGGCAGGCTCGGCAGCGGCACCATATGCGGCATGTGACCTGCGCCCATCATGCCGCCCTTTTGCATGCAGCGGTGGCCTTTGGCGGCATGCTCGCCACCGTGATGCTCGGCCATCATGTCGTGGCCTTTCATCATGTCGCGCCCCGCCGGCGCCGGGTCTGCGGCCGCACAGGAGAGGGCGTTGAACAGCAGCGCGATGCTGGCCGCAATAAGCAGTTTCGAATGTCGCATGGTATGTCCTCGTTGGGGGCGGCAGCGCCGCGGAGCGTAACGGTTATTGGACCCCACTGTGGTCGCAGGGGGGCTGATCCGGGTCAGGACACCCATTGTAGGTGCGAATTCATTCGCACATTCGTACTGCCGCCTGGCCTTTTTGTGGATGTCTCGAATGTCAGACTGAAGTCTGACCCACACTGAGTGCCGAACGATCTGGCCTTGGTATTGTGGGTCAGGCTTTAGCCTGACATTCAGTGTCTGGCATTGAGGTTCATTTCCGGCACGAATGTGCGAATGAATTCGCACCTACCCGGGGCGATGAAGCCCGCGCGGGTTAGAATCGAGGGGCGCTACCGCTATCACTAAAAAAGAACAAACACACCGCATGAATTTCGCCAGATACTGGAGCAGCATCGAGATCCGGGTGCCGGCTCGTTTCGGCAAGCCGGGAGCGGTGCGGGTGTGGGGCGCGTCCAATAACGACGCGGCCGCAGCCGAGGGTGCGGCGCGGGCGCGGGCGGCCCAGGCGCTGGCGTTCTTCGCCGGTCAGGGCGGCGACTATGAATACGCCACCGACATCATCCGTGAGGAAGTGGTGGAAGAGTTCTTCGACGCGGCGGGTGAGCGGCTCGCGGTCGTTACGCGCAATCGTTACGGCGCGCTGGTACTCAACACCGAGCGCGTGCTGTTCGGCGACATCGACCTGCCGAGCGAGAACTTTGTGTTGCGGCTGTGCAATCGTCTCGGCCGGCGTGCGCGCGACAAGCATTTTTTCCTGGAAGCGATGCGCGCCTTTCAGAGCGTCCATCCCGAGTTCGTGCTGCAGGTGTACGAAACCCGCGCTGGCCTGCGTTTTATGGTGGTCAATCGTGAGATTCGGCCGGACGGTGAGGAGGTCGAGCTGTTGTTCAAGGAACTGCCGGTCGACCGGCTCTACACCCGTCTGTGCCGCAGCCAGCTGTGCTTCCGCGCGCGCCTGACCCCCAAGCCGTGGCGCATCGGCCTGCCGCGTCCGACTGCGCGCTTTCCATTCAGCACCGAGCTCAAGCAGCGCAGTTTCAATTTCTGGCTGGCGCAGTACGTGGCAAAATCCCGTAACGCCTGCGCGGCTCGGCGCCTGGAGCGGATGGGTGAGGCGGTCATGCCCGATGCGGTGCAACGGGTCATCGACATCCATGACAGATACGCCTGCGACGATGACGCCAGCCTGGCGTGAGGTGACGCAATAGCTGCGGCGCTGCGGCGCCAGCGGCCTGAACAACGACAAGGGGAGCTTGCTGTGTATCCAGATAAATACGCGCAGACGCGCGCTGATGAGCCCTGTTACATCATGGCCGGCAGCGGCGAAGTGGTCAGCTTTCGCGAATTCGAAGCGCGCAGCAATCGCCTCGCGCATCTAATGCGCGCGACCGGCCTCAAACCTCTCGACCACTACGCGATGTTGATGGAGAACCATCCGCGTTTTCTCGAGTGCTGCGGCGCCGGCGCACGGGCCGGGCTGTATTACACCTGTATCAATTCCTACCTGACCGCTGAAGAAGTGGCGTTTATCGTCAACGACAGCCATTCGCAGGTCCTGATCACCACCGGTGCGCGTCGTGAGGTGGCGATGGCCGCCGCCAGGATGTGCCCGCGACTGAAACTCTGCCTCATCATCGACGGCAGCGGCGACGACGGTCCGTTCATCGATTTCGCCACGGCGGTGGCGGCCATGCCGTCCACGCCAATAGCCGACGAGCGCCTCGGCACCGCCATGCTCTATTCGTCGGGCACCACCGGCAGACCGAAAGGCATCCTGCGCCCGCTGCCCGACACGCCGCCGAGCGAACTTTTGCCGATCCTTCATTTCCTGCTCAAGCTCTGGCAGTACCGCGAGGGCATGGTCTATCTGTCGCCGGCACCGCTCTATCACTCGGCCCCCAATACCGCTGTGACCCTGACCATGCTCGTGGGCGGCACCTCCATCATCATGGAGCGCTTCGACCCCGAGCAGTATCTGGCGCTGATCGAGAAATACCGCGTCACCCATACCCAACTCGTGCCGACCATGTTCAGCCGCATGTTGAAGCTGCCTCGCGAAGTGCGCGAGCGCTACGATTTGTCTTCTCTCGAATTCGCCGTGCATGCCGCCGCGCCCTGCCCGGTGCAGGTCAAACACGAGATGATCGAATGGTGGGGGCCGATCATTCACGAGTATTACGGAGCGACCGAAGGCTTGGGCTTCACCGCCTGCAACAGCGAGGAATGGCTGGCCCATCCGGGCACGGTCGGCCGCGTGATGCTGGGCGAGTTGCATGTTCTCGACGATGACATGCAGGAGTGTGCGACCGGCACCGCCGGCACGCTGTGGTTCAAGACCGCCACGCCGTTCGAATACTTCAATGATCCGGAGCGCACCCAGGAATCTCGATCCGCCGATGGCAGCATGAGCACGGTCAGCGATGTTGGTTATGTGGACGCCGACGGCTATCTGCACCTGACCGACAGAAAGACCTTCATGATCATTTCCGGTGGGGTGAACATTTATCCGCAGGAATGCGAGAACCTGCTCATTACCCATCCCAAAGTATTGGATGCGGCGGTGTTCGGCGTGCCGAATGAAGATCTCGGTGAAGAGGTCAAGGCGGTCATTCAGCCGGTAGCCGGTATTGAGCCGAATGCGGCGCTGGCCGAGGAATTGATCGTCTTCTGCCGCGCCCATCTGTCCCACCAGAAGTGCCCGCGCTCGGTGGACTTCATCGAGGAAATGCCGCGTCTGCCGACCGGCAAACTCTACAAGCGTGTCTTGCGCGACAAGTACTGGGGCGATAAACAAAGCCGTATCGTGTGAGGAGTGGCGCTACGCACCCGCGGGCTTGACGCCGTGGGTGCGAATGGCGACCCTTGAAACCATGCTCAAGATTGACGAAATCCGCCTCGCCCTGTCGCGCCTTGAGCACGACTGGGCGGCCTATGATCCGCATCCGAGTCAGGCGGCGGTGGCCATGATTCTGAACGAGAGCGGGCGCGGACTGGAGGTGTGTTTCATCCGTCGCGCCGAGCGGGTGGGCGATCCGTGGTCAGGGCAGGTCGCGTTTCCGGGTGGTCGCGCGAGTGCTGCCGATGCGGACGCGTTCGCAGTCGCGGAACGCGAGACCTGGGAAGAGATTGGGGTGGTGCTCACGCCCGAACATCGGGTCGGCGCGCTGCCCATGCGTAACGTCGAACACAATGTAAAACGTTCCGGTCTGACGTTATGGCCGTTCGTCTATCATGTCGGCGCCGATGAGCGCGCCTGCGCGACCGCGCGCCTGCCGGCCGAAGTCGCGAGTGTGTTCTGGGTGCCGATAGGTCATCTGTTCGATCATCAGCACGTGACCGAGTTGGAATACCCGATGGGTGTGACCGCCACAACCTTTCCCGGCATTCAGTTCGGCGAGCATGTGATCTGGGGGCTGACTTTACGCGTGCTGGCGAGTTTCGCCGAAGTCATGCAGCGGCAGTTACCGGCGCTGCCCTGAACCCATCATCAAATCATCCGTGTGCGGATGTGAGGTTGCTGCTTATGAAGTTTTCGACTGTGCTGCTGCCGACGGATTTTTCTAGTCACGCCGAGGCTGCCTGCGCCGCTGGCATCGCGATGGCGTCACGCGATGGCGCCAAACTGCTCGCGCTGCACGTGCTGCCGTTGTCGGACCTGGTGGTTGGCGAATATCCGATAGTGATGGTTGACCAACTGCAGGCCGATCTCATGGCCGACGCCGAGAAACGTATGCAGGCCTGGGCAGCGAAGCAGTCGGCGGTGATTGAAACGCTGGTATTGTGGGGCAACCCTGCCATCGACATCTGTCGTATTGCCGAAGAGCGCCACGCCGACCTCATCGTGACCTCTACCCACGGTCGCACTGGTCTCGCCCATCTGTTCATGGGCAGTGTCGCCGAACGCGTGGTGCGTCATGCGCCCTGTTCGGTGCTGGTGGTGCGCGCTCAACACGCCTAGTGTGCTGTCCCGCGATGAACTTCTATAATTCGCGCGGCCAGCGGAGTGCGAGGCAAGGCGCGAGGAGGAGTAATAGCGGCGCTATTGCGACGACGAGCAACGCCGCATCGCGCTTCGAGGGCAAGCGAATTATGAAGATTCATTGCGGGACAGCGCACTAGTTGCCGCGCCGGCAAGACTTCGCGAGCGGCGCTGGACGCCGCCCGCGATACGCGCTCTCAGGCCGGTTTTTTCAGGCCTAAACGTTCGTAGTAGTGGGCGGGAATCTTGGCCGGGTCTTTGTAAATCTTCATCGAGCAGTAGTCGCGACCGAGTTTGGCCGCCGGTTCCACCACCACAAACGGTGCGCCATTGGCCTCGATGTCGAGTTTCTCCATCGAATACTCGTGGGCGCAATACACCGGATAATCCGGGCGGCCATAAGTCAGCGGCTGGGCTTTGCTGATGGTGTGAAAGGCGTTCGGCCCTTCGTATTTGCCCTCTGAAACCAGACGCCCGCCACTGCCGCAGGGTTTCATCTTGATTTCGACCATCTCGTCGTCTTCGCGGATCTCGAGCGGCTGCAGATGGCCTTGCAGTCCGGCCGCAAACATCTTGATCTTGCCGCGCAACTGATCCGGGCCCTTGGGCATGCTGTTCAGCGCCGGTATCCACCATGCGCGCACACCTTCGTTCATGATCTGCTCGAGTTCTTCGTCGCCGTGGCGGCGCGCGATTTCCGACAGGGTTGCGGTCACCCAGTTGCGATACAGGTCGTGCATCGCGAGGAATTCGTTATACATACGTTTGGCGATCTTTTTCGCCTTGTCGCCGTCGCCGGCATCGATGGCGTCGGTGAGACGGTCGAGCGTGAGCTTTTCCATCTCGCGCAATTCGGCGTCGGTGAAGAATTTTTCAGCCATGACAGTGCTCCCCTTGCTGGTTGACAGGTGTGGCGGCCGGACTCAGGCCGGCACTTCGCCTTCGAGGGTCACGCGGTGCATTTCGCGCCGGTAACCGTGATAGTCATTTAATGCATTGTGCTGCGCGCAGCGGTTGTCCCAGAACGCCACCATACCGCGCTTCCAATGGATACGGCAGCCGAACTCCTCGCGTTGTTGCACGCTATACAGGTATTGCAGCAGCGGGCGGCTTTCCTCGACCGTCATGCCGTCAATGTGCATGGTGTGGGCAGCCGCACAATAGAGTGCCTTGCGGCCGGTCTCGGGATGGGTGCGTACGATAGGGTGCGAGGCAGTGGTGACGATGGCCTGCGCATCTTTCGGTGCCTCGGCAATACGATGGGTGCGACCCACGGCGGCATCGGGTTTTTCTGCGCTGTTGATACCGCGCAGGCCCGCCAGCATGTTCTGCAAGGTCGGCGACAAAGCGTCGTAGGCCATGTACATGTTATTCCACAGGGTGTTGCCACCGATTTTCGGAACTTCCACCGCGTACAGCACCGAGCCCATCGGAGGCCGCTCCAGATAACTGGTATCGGTATGCCACAGTCCGCCGAAATTGACTTTCTCGTCCTCTTTCTTGACCACCGCCACCACTTCCGGATGTTCAGGCATGCCGGCGACGAACGGGTAATAGCCAATCTCACCAAAACGTTTGGAGAATGTCACCACCTGCGTGGGCGTCAGGGTTTGATCGTGAAAGAACACCACCAGATGTTCGAGATAGGCGGCGCGGATCTCGGCCACCACTTCGGCCGACAGTTGTTTGGAAATATCCACGCCGTGGATGTCGGCGCCGATGGCGGGGGTGAGTGGTTCAACGGTGATGTGTTTGTAATTCATGATTTCGATTCTAGTGGCGGTGCCGGGCTTCGGCTACAGGGCATGGGTTGGGCATGAGGATTGTCAGACTGAAGTCTGACCCACAGAGAATCGGGTATTTTGACCGTCTGTGGGTCAGGCTTCAGCCTGACACTCGCAGAGCGGAGCAGCTCAATTCACCTGCCGCCCGCGCCCGGCCCAGAACGGCTTGCGCAATTCGGTCTTCAGCACCTTGCCGGCGCCGGACAAGGGCAGTGGTTCATCCTGAAAGCTCACTGAGCGCGGGCATTTGTAATCGGCGATGAGTTTGCGGCAGTGGGCCATGAGCGCCGCGGGTTCGGGATTCGTGCCGGGGCGCGGCACCACGATGGCATGCACTCGTTCGCCCCATTTGTCGTCGGGCACGCCGATCACCGCGCACTGCGCGACATCGGGGTGTTGATACATGGCGTTCTCGACTTCGGTGGAATAGACGTTCTCTCCACCGGAGATGATCATGTCTTTCAGGCGATCGCTGATGAAGATAAAACCGTCGTCGTCCATGTAGGCAGCGTCGCCGGTATGCAGCCAGCCGTCGCGCAGCGCTTCACGCGTGGCGTCCTCGCGTCCCCAGTAGCCGAGCATCACGTTCGGACTGCGCACCACGATTTCACCGACCTCACCGCGCGGCACTTCCTTACCTTCGTCGTCGACAATGAGCAACTCAGTGGCAGGCAAAGCACGCCCGGCAGAGCGCAGACGGCCGCCGTCGGCGGTGTGATAACGCGACACCAGTGCAGTCAGCAGCGGAGCTGATTCGGTCTGACCATAAAGCTGACAGGCCGCCACCCACGGCAGTTTGGCAAGCAGGTCGAGCGCGACCGCTTCGGGCATCGGCGAGGCGCCATAGAACATGCGCTGCAAACGCGACAGATCAAAATCCTTGAAGCCGGGCTGTTCGAGCAGCATCTGAATCATGGTCGGCACCAGGATGATGTCAGTGACGGCATGGTCCTGCAGGGCACGGGCGCAGGCGGCCGGCTCGAAACGTGGAATGAAGATATGGGTGCCGCCGATATGGGTGATGGCGTAGATATACAAGGCGTCGGCGATATGGAACATCGGCGCGGCATGCAGGTAAATGGTGTCATCAACCGCGCCGACCATCGTCACGTATTGCAAGGTGTTGGCGACATGATTGCCGTGGCTCAGCATCACGCCCTTGGAGCGGCCGGTGGTGCCGCCGGTATAAAAGATTCCGGACAGCGTGTCGCTGTCATTGGCATATTCATCGACGGGGCTATGCTCCGAGACCAGCGCATCGTGCACGGCATCGGCCCCGGCCAGGGTGTCGTCGATGCAGATGATGGTGAGTGCATGTTCAACCTGTGCGCGCAGCGGCTCAACCAGATGCCAGAACGCGTGATCGACAAACAGCACGCGGGTGCCGGAGTCGCTCAGCGAAAAGGCGATTTCCGGCGCTGACCAGCGATAGTTGATCGGCACTATCACACCACCCGCCCACGGCACGGCGAAGAAGATCTCGAGATGGCGATCGGAATTGAGTCCGATCACGCCGACCCGCTCGCCAGGCTGCAGACCGAGGGCCTTGAGGCCGCCGGCCAGCCGCGCCACGCGGTCGCTCAATTGTGTCCAGCTATGGCGGCGCTCACCATCGACGGTGGCAATGCTGTGGGGAATTTGCTGGCGATTACGCAGCAGGGCTTGAGTGACTCGCATGGTGGTTCAGTACTTCGTAACGTTAAGTGAATTCAGTTGACTGCGCGGCGCAGTTCTTCATGCAGACGCGCCATGATTTCGGCGCCCGG
>CAMCBY010000069.1 GCA_945873015.1 Klebsiella pneumoniae | reverse complement strand
GCAACAACGGCGTGAAAGCCTTTGCCATGCAGGCCGATGTCACCAATACCCGCGACCTGTGGGCCTCGCGCAGCTACATCATCGAGCAGATGGGCGGCAAGGGGCCGGATATCGTGATCTGCAATTCGGGCCTGACCGAAAAAGGCTATCGTTTCGGACGCGCACTGCCCGAAATCGACGGCGAAAGCCGCGCCGAGCGCCGCGCGCGCGTGCGCCGCGAGTTCATCGAGAATCTGGCTGAATCAAAACTGGTGATGGACACCAAGATTGACGGTTTTGTTTACATGACGCACCTGTGGGCGGGCGAAGCGGTCTATCACAACAGTCCGGTGCAATTCATTTACATTTCCTCCATGCAGTCGATTGAGCCCGGCATTGCCGTGCCCGGCTATGTGGTCGCCAACTGGGCGGTACTGCGTTTGCCGGAAGTATTGAAGACCAATCTCGGCAAAGCCTCCAACATGGCCAGCGCGTGCTGTCTCATGCTGCCCTTCGTACGCACCGGCATGACCGAGGAATACGCCGACAACGCCAAGGTCTTTGGCCGTTGGCAACCGCGCATGCTGGAGCCGTTTGAAGCGGCCCATGCCGTCACCCAACTCCTGTCGCGGCCGGCGGAGGAATTGAACCTCGGCAACTTCAAGCTGGCAGTCGAAGGCACGGTCGATCGAGTGTCCTTGAAGTGGTCGCAGATCAAGCTTGAGGTCAGCGATGAGGCCTTGGGCTGGAGTGACGCCAATCCAGTCGTGAGCTGAACCGCCCAGCCAGGGCGCCGCTCGGCGTCCTGGCTCCTCGCTATCTCACATCGAATGTGGGAATTCCCATTTTTCCCTTCAGCGCTTCCCATTAGCCCGTCCACGTGATCCACGCAGGCCACGCGCGACGACGCGATATGAGTCATTGCCACGCATAACACCCGGCGCCAGAGCGGAGCGTTACGCCTCGCGCTGCACGTGAAAGTGCGGCGGCGCCATTCATGACTACTGCTGCGCTATTACCGCAGGCGCGGCCCCGGGTGTTTGCATATGCATTTGTGAATGGGGGTTAAAAAATGGTCAAGTCACAGAGCATTCTGGTGACGGCACAATCGTTGGCGGCTCTCGACGCGTTTGCCTCGCTGCCGGAAGCGGCACGCGAGAAAATCGCACGGCTGTGCCATGGGCGTCGATACGCCACCAACGCACACATCATTCCGCAGCGCGATGATGGGCATGGCGTCTACTTCGTCATGAGTGGTGTGGTCAAAATCGCCTACTACGCGGTGCGCGGTCGCCAGGTAGCGTTTCGCGATACCGGGCCCGGCGAAATGTTCGGCGAACTGTCCGCGCTCAATGGCGACCGGCGATCGGCCGAAGTCATCGCGCGTAGCCCGACCTTGCTGGTGTCGCTGAGCGCAAGCCGCTTTCTGGCGGTACTGCAGCAATATCCGTCGGTCAGCAACTATGTGTTGAACCGCCTCGCCAAACTCATCCGGCTGCTGTCTGACCGGGTGGTGGAAATGAGCACCCTTGGTGTCAACAACCGAATTCATGCGGAGTTGTTACGGCTGGCGCGCACGTTCGATCCTGGTGGCGCAAGTGTGGTCATCGAAAAGATGCCGACACGCGACGAATTCGCCGCCCGTATCAGTACCCATCGCGAAGCGGTGTCACGGGAAATAGGCGCGCTGGTCAAACCGGGGCTGGTGAAGAAGATTCAGAAGCGCGGCCTGCACATTCTCGATGTGCCACGGCTGGAGCGCATGGTCAGCGACGTGATTGAGTAAGCGCTGCCCTGCGCAGCGCCATTCGCGTCGGTTTTGCGCAGTTGCGGTGTTTTGTCGCACCTGCAGCATTTTTTTCGCCGCGTGTCTGTCCGACGCGCGTAACGGCCGTTTTTTCGCGCGTGAAAATGTGAACCATGTCGCTGCTGAGGAATCGGCCACAGGAATCGCAGTTTCGGCATCATGTTAGCCCCGCGACTTTGGTATAAAGCTACCTCTGGGGCGCGACCGCCGCCCGGCATCCCCGATCACCGAACCAAGACGAAGCGCAACCATGGCCACCGACACCACCAAACCCGCCCCCCCTGAACTCTGGCCTGTCGGCGACTGGACGTCGAGCCCACGCGTCACCATGAACACCTCGCTCGGCAACGTGGTGTTCGAGCTGGCGCCCAACGATGCGCAATATACCGTTGTCAACTTTCTTGCCTATGTGAACACCGGTTTCTACAACAACCTGATATTCCATCGAGTGGTACCGGGCTTTGTTGTGCAGGGTGGCGGCTTCACCGGCTCGCTGACCGAGAAGCAACCGTTTTATACCCCCATCGCCCTTGAATCAGACAACGGTCTGTCGAATAACCGCGGCACGATCGCGATGGCACGAACGTCCGATCCGAATTCGGCGACCAGTCAGTTCTTCGTCAATCTGGTCAGGAACACCGAACTCAACTTCAAGAACAATAACGAGCCGGGTTACGCGGTGTTCGGCAAAGTCGTGTCCGGACTCTCCGTAATCGACAAGATTGGCAAGGTCGCTATCGGCGATCGCGGCGGCCTGAGCGATGTGCCCAACAAGAACGTCATCATCGAATCCGCCACCGTCACCTCGACCGGCACCATCCATAACAAGACCGGCTTCGTCACGGTCGGGGGTATCGAATCCGGCGCAACCTGGGAATTCAGCACCGACAAGGGCAGGACGTTCACCGCCGGCAGGACCACGGGCAGCAATGCTTTCCGTTTCAAGCTGGCTGAGGGCCCCTATGAAGCCAATGACATCGTGATCCGTTCCACCGATGCGGCCGGCAATGTCAGCGGACTCGGCAGAACCGGCGCCAGCGTGGTGACGTTCGCCGGCAAGGCAATCCTTGGCAATGCCAACGCCAACGTTCTGAATGGCACCAACAGTGCCGACAACATGTTCGGCCTGGCCGACAGGGACACCCTCAACGGCCGCCTGGGAAATGACCGCATTGACGGCGGTTCAGGCATCGACACGATGATTGGTGGCGGCGGTAATGACACTTATGTCGTGCGGGAAGCGGGCGACATCGTGCGTGAAACCAGCACCGGCGGTACTGATTTGGTCAGGAGTTTGGCGACCTCCTATACCTTGGCCGAGTTCGTCGAGAACGGCCAGATCATGCTCCGCACCGCCGCCAACCTGACCGGCAACACTTTGGACAATTCGCTGCTGGCCGGTGTCGGCAACAACATCCTGAATGGCGGCGCGGGCAGCGATACGGTGTCTTACAGCGCTGGCGTCAGTGGCTCACAAGGTGTCACTGTCAGCCTTGCCACGACCGACGCACAAAATACCGGGGGCTCAGGCACCGATACCCTGATTTTAATTGAAAACCTGCTCGGTTCGGCTTTTGCCGATAACCTCACCGGCAATGACGACGACAACATCCTGCGCGGTGCGGCGGGCGCCGACACCCTGCTTGGCGCCGGCGGTGCGGATACCCTGCTCGGCGGCGATGGTAACGATACGCTGTCGGGCGGCGACGGAGCCGATACGCTCATCGGCAACGATGGTACCGACACGCTGCGTGGCGGCGAAGGCATCGACACCTTGACCGGCGGCGCTGGCAGCGATAGATTCGACTTCGATGCACTGGCTGACCTCGGCACCGACACCGGCAGCACCGATACCATCACCGATTTCACAGTCGCAGATTTACTGGATCTGTCGGGTATCGACGCGGACAGCGACACTGCGCTCGTCAACGACGCGTTTGCCTCAACGTTGTTGACCAGCGGTGACTTCACCGCTGTCGGTCAGCTCAAATTTGAAAACGGTGTGTTGTTCGGCAATACCGATCTGGTCTTCACCACTGCAGAGTTCGCCATCAACCTGACCGGCATCACCACGCTCAACTCGGCCGATCTGGTGCTCTGAAAAAAGCGCCATTGCCCTGACTGACAAGAGCGGGGGCACGGCGCTGGGTGCCATCGGATGGGTTGACCCGATGGGGCCCTGCGTGGCGCAGAGCCATAAAGATTGGTGAATCGAATGCCCTGCCGACGGCCAAGCTCAGGCAGGAGGTGCGGCCGGCCCGTCAAGGCTGGCCAGCGGGTTGTAGTCCGGCCCGCGCATCAGCCCATGAAGTTGTCGACGCCGTACGCCCATGTTGCCGCCATCGAACAGCGGCAACGCAAGCGCGTCCTGCAGCAAGCCACCCAGCGGTAACTCGTGATCGTAACTGTCGATTCCGACGATACGCATCAGATCGGTGATCACCCGCACCGCCGCCTCGGAGCCGAAGATCTTCGAGTGCAGCGCGAGTTCGACCGCACCCGCTTCCTGCGTGTCCATCGCGTGACAGGCCTTGAGGCTCAGCCAACGCGCCGCCTCAATGGTGGTTTTCGCATCGGCGAGGCCATAGCCGACCGCCTGATGCTCGATGATCGGCACCGGGCCGCCGCGGTGCTCGCGGCGCGCGAAGTCGAGCGCGAAATCGAAAGCGCCGCGCATCAGCGCCGTACCCATCACGCCGACCAGCGCCGCTGTGCCGGTGAAACTCGCGTCGATCAGTGCGACACCGCCGCCGATCGGACCGACAACGTGATCCAGCGGCACTCGCACATCGTCGAAGCGGAAACGCGGCAGCAGATGGGCACGGTGGCCGAGCGCGTCGATATAGCGTTCGACCACCAGTCCCGGCATCGGCCGCGGCACACACAACACCGAAATTCCCGAGGTCGGCACGAGCGCAGGATCGGTGCGGCAGACGACGCACAGAAGATCTGCGCCGTGACCGTCCCAGCCGGTGGCGCTGGAGATCCATTGTTTGGTGCCGTTGAGCACCCACGTCTCGCCATCGCGGACAGCGGTGGTGCGGACGCCCGCACCCGGTGCCGGCGTCGCGTAGTTGGCGCTGCCGCCAGGCTCTGTGTTGCAGAGCGCGGCAAGCGGCGCACCGCTACAGGCGAGAAACGGCGCGATAAACCGTTCCCGCTGGGCCGGCGTGCCGGCGAGCAGCAGCGGCATCAGACCCAGCAGGTTGGCAAAGAGCGTGAGCGGCACGTTGACATCGACGGCGAAAAATTCTTCCGCCACCAGCGCCATATCGAGAATACCGGCACCATCGCCGCCGAACGGCTGCGGTATCAAGCGCCGCAACCAGCCGGCCGCCACGGCAGCTTCATAGATGGGCCTGGTCGCCTGAAAACGGGCCAGCGGGGTCGCCAGATCGCGGGTCACGGGACGCACCTCGCGCAGCACCTCGCGAGCGAACGCGCGCGCCTCCCGCTGCAATTGTCGCTGCGCCGAACTGAGCATGAAATCGAGCGCCATCGATGCTTCGCCTCTGGGGTACGCGGCTCAGAGCCTAGGCAAGGTGTACGAGCGCGTCAAATGCTTGAGAGACATCCCCGGACCTAGCAGCGACATGTGCCAAATCAAGGGATCTAAGGGGATGTTCTATTGATGATTGGCGGAGAGGGAGGGATTCGAACCCCCGGTACGCGCAAACGTACAACTGATTTCGAGTCAGCCGCATTCGACCACTCTGCCACCTCTCCAGGTTTTTTAAATCAGATAGCTGTCGGAACTTCCAATTAGCTTGAATTGGCCCGGGAATACTTCTGGGTATACTTTGGCACCGCACTGCGGGCACTTCAGGTCGCGCATTGTAGCGGATGTTTGGAGTTCGGGGGAGACGAGTGCTTCAATCCTAAAACTGCCGACAGAACCTTCTAAGGCAACTAATTTCTGCTGCCGCGCGACCCTGCCCCAACACGAGGCAGTGCCCACAACATGGTCGAACTGGGTACTGTTCATTCGTGGCCGGCTTGGCCAACGTCGACCGCAAAGTCACCATCGATATGGGGAGACAGGGAATATAAAGCGCCGACCATGCAGGCTTTGGGTTACGCCGCTGCGTCCGGTCCGGCCATCGTCGGCGGCCCAGGCAACGGCGTGTTCGATGCTGGCTTCGTCCAACAGGTCTACTGCCGGCGAAGTGCAGCGACCGAGGGCGAGCAGAGGCTCGTAATGACCCCCATCGCGCGAAGCCGAGACCAGCACCGAAACTATCCCCCATGAGCGCCGAAGACCCGAGCGACGCCAGCGTCGAGCGCCATCACTCTGCGCCCACGGAACGTGTCCGCGTCCTGCCATCGTAGCGCTGCAGCCAGCGCGCGAGCCTGGGCCGCAGCGGCAGGAAGCGCCGGTAACCCAATTCCAGCAGCCACAGCACACTAGGCACCCCGGCGAGGCGTGCCGCCCAGCGCCAACCCGGCAACAGCGACCAGAGCTCAACGAAACCGGCTGCGCCGGACACCACGCGCCCATCGCCGGCAAGCACGTGGAAGCGCGCCAGCGCCAGGTGGCGATCCACGCCGACGGGCGTCGGTGCGCCTGGTGCGGAGACATCAACGAAGCAGAGCGCGGCCGCGCTGTCCACGCGCTGGTAGTGGGCGATCTCCCGGCGGCAGAGCGGGCAGGCGCCATCGAAGTAGACCGTCACGGCGGCGGGCGCCTGCGTGGGAGGGTCGGCGTCAGGAGTTTCCATGGAGGAAGTTACGGCCACCTGTCGCGTCCGGATCTGATGTGAGCCGAAACCTCACCATCCGCCACTCCCCGCCTCCCCCTTGAACGGCCCGACCAGCTCCGGTGTGATCCAGCCGCCGTAGAAGCCGCCCGGCTGCGGCCGCACCGCCGCGCCGTCCACGCGGCAATCCAGGGCGGTGGCATAGAAGGCGACGCAGTCGGCCAGCACCTCGGCACCGGCCAGGGGTTCGGGATAACTCCAGGCCACCGCGTCCAGGCGGCGCGCGCCGTCCACCACGCTCCAATAGTGTGCCGGGCCCTTCCACTCGCAGAACGAGCCGCCCGGCGCGCGCTCCAGGTAGCGCGCGGCGACATCCTCCCAGGGCAGATAGAAGCACGGCGGATGGGAGGTCTCCAGCACCACCACGCTGCGACGCGTGCGGGCAATCTCGAGCGCGCCCCAGTGAATGGTGACCTCGCGGCTGTCCGTCGCAAGACGCGGCGGACGCGGAAAGTCCCACACCGAGACTTGGCCCGGCCCCGGCGTCTCGGCAAAGGGCGGGCGCTCGGCGCCGCGCCAGCGCCAGTGCGCACGGGAGGCGTCCAAAAAGTCAGATCGGGAAGTCATGGGATGGCGCCTCCTCGGCGAGTTCACGATCGCGCCTGATATCACTACGTCGCGCCTCGAGCGGCCGGTTCACTCCTCGCGGCGCATGCGCAATGCCCTTGATATACGCAAGAAATTCGTCAACGCGAGCGAGGGCGATCGCAAGATTGATCGTGATAGCAGTGACGATATCCGGCGCCACGATCAATGGGTACACCCGCAGTCAACAAGTTTATGGCGGCAAAGCGATAAATCATTAGCGGCCGAGCGACCGCCGGCACCGAAGGTAACCACAGGGTGTCAGCAACCGCTGAGGATTGGTACACAAAGACACCCCGCATTGGAGCAGACTGGCGCTGCGGTCCCGTGTCGTGATGCAGGCCTTTGACACCGGCACCGTTGCGGCCCTGCTCCCTGCAGGCTGGCTCGCCCTCAATCAAGCATTAGTAGAGAGACACGATTCCGTCGTTGACGAAGGTGTAGCGCGGCTGTTTATACCAGCCATAGATGAAGGACCAGCGCGGCTCCTTATGCACTTTCGCGTCGTAGATGTTGAGCTCGCCAGACTGGGGGTTCATCCAGAAATCAAGGTCGTAGAGCTTGTCTGACGTGCCAAGCACGTGAAAATCCGTGCAGGCGAAATAGGTGTCACTGCCGATACGTCGCACCGGATCGTGGATCTTGACGAACTTGAGCGCCAGGATCTCGCCGGTCCTGTCGTCGCGCAGGTGAAAGACACCAGCGGCGTCCACGTGGGCCGCGATATAGGCCATCATCGCCGCCTTGATGTCCTCCACGTAGAACTTTTTGGTGGTTGCCGCTGGCGTCGAAATGGCGCCGTTATCGTCAGCCGCGCAGACAGCAGCGCCGGCAGTTGTTAGTGCGACCATAACAACGGTCGCCCACTGCTTGAGCTTTCGTCTCACGGCTGAGAGACAGACTCTCGGCGTCTATCTCAGGGTTTAGCTTCGGCGGGCGCGCCGCCGTGTTCACTCGTCTTGGCCGGTGCCGCAGCGGTGTCTTTCGACTCGGCTGGCGCGCCGCCGTGTTCCTGGGCTGCCGCGGGTGCGGTGCTGGTAGACATAGCCTCAGCAGGCGCGTCGCCGTGCTCTTTAGCCTCGGCTGGCGCTCCGCCATGTTCTGCGGCAAACGCCACCATGGGCAAGCACAATACAAGGACGGTGATTAGCTTCATGGAGATTCTCCTGTTAGGTGTCGGGGCACGGTACTACGCTTTGCCTGACAATCGTTAGTCGAGCAATCCGTGCCCAGAGGCTGCAGGGTTGGCGCGCTCGCCTCCCAGCACCGTATTGCGGCTGCAAAACGGCTCGTCCAGCCAGGCGCGGGGTGAGAAGGCCAGTTCGCGGGCCTCGGGCAGGCCGAGCGCATCGGCGGCTTGGGTCGTTTGTCCGCCGTCGGCAGGCCGCGCATAGCTGCCAAGCAGATGGTCCCAGACGCTGAATATCGTGCAGAAATTGGCATCACCATAATGCCGATCGACGGCATGGTGGGCAGCGTGGTAGCGGGGCGTGACCACCAGCCAAGCCAGCCACCGTTCGATGTGGTCTGGAAAATCAATATTGCTGTGATGGAACTGCGCGCACAGACTCACCAGCGCTTCGAACAGAAACCAGGCGATTACGCTCGGGCCCCAGACCAGCACCCACAGCGCCTTCACCAGAGCGGACACCAATAGTTCGCCGGGATGAAAGCGCAGCGCGGTGGTGACATCCATGCCGGTGTCGGAGTGATGGGCTTTGTGCAATCGCCACAGCAGACTCACGCGATGATTTGCTCGGTGCCATAGATAGTCGAACAGGTCGAGCACAACAACGGACAGCACAAATTCTTGCCATCCGAATAGACCCAGCCAGCGCGATATACCCCAGCCCTCCTCCTCAACGTAGACCACCCACAACAGAAAAGGCACGTAGATCAGGACGCGAACCAGCACGGTATTCAGCACCGCAACACCCGCATGAAAGCCCAATCGCCGCCAGCGGGCGCCGCGCCACGGCCGTGCCGGCGCAAACGTTTCGACCAGCAGAAACAGGCACAGGCCGGCGACAAACACCAGTAGCCTGCCGGTGTCGAGGTTTAATTCCATGCTGTGCAGGTTGATGGATTCAGGCCTGCGTTCTGGCGGCTGATGCGAACAAATCGAAGCGACAGTACATCCACGTCGGAGTCGATATTTGGCCGCGTTGGCAAATCTGGTTGTAGCCCTTTGTCCATTGCGACCCTCTCGTGAGACTGACAGACGACTAGGCTGCGCGCGCTTCTTTATAGATTGCGGCCAAGTCCGACATGCTGATGGTGCCGATTACGTTCTGCTCATCGTCAAGCAGTTCGTACAACACGCCCGTGCCGCGAATACTGAAAGCAATGATCACATCCTGATCCCCACCGCCCTCCCGATGGGGGTCCTTATTCGGTGGACTGGAGGTCATGCTGCCGACCGGACGAACCTCTTTGATCTCGCCATTAGGATGGTAAAGCCGATGTTCACCCTGCACGACGAAGGTGTTGTTGTGCGCAAGGTGGCGATGCAGGACTATTTTTTCGTTCGCCGCAAATTTGAACAGCACGTCGGCTATTCCATTCGTTTCATCGACATCCAAGATGTGGAAGTGCAGATGCTGGAAATCGCCCAGACGTCGCCAGTTGATGTTGCGGTCGTCGAATGCGTAGCTCGTCATGGATTGCCCCCAGCTTTACGGATTTAGCGATTAAGCCATGGTGGTTGAGGAAGGGCCGATTGACAACCCTGGGGCAAAGCCCTTACAGGTACCGCGCCATGCTAACTGCATTCCTGCCCAAGGACCTGAGGCTGGAGCGGCAGCGAGGCGCGGTCTCGATTGTGTTGATTCGAGAGCGTAGAACGGAGGTTTTTCTGGCTCAGACCAATATGCAAATATTTCTCGCAAGCGGATCAATCGGAGTTGAAAAGCAACAACTCGCGCGGGTTTAGCTGGCCGGGTCGCGGGCCTGCGTCAGTGGGTCCGGGCCCAGACGGCCGGCCAGGCGCTCCAACGCCGCAGCGGCCGTACTCGAGCCTTGTTGCGCGGCGCGCTGGAACCAGCGATAGGCTTCGAGCGGATCGCACTCAGTGCCAACGCCCCGGTAGTGGCATACACCGACGCAATAGCTGGCCTGCGCGTGGCCGCTACCGGCGGCACGTTGAAACCAGGAATAAGCGCGCTCGTGCGCGCCGTTATCGCCTGAACTGAGGTAATGACGGGCGAGACTGAACTGCGCGCGGGTGTAGCCACTCTCGGCGGCGGCTTGCAGCCAACGCAGTGAGGCAGCACTTTGTCCGGCGCGTTTCAGCCAACGGTAAAGGCGCCACTGGGATTTGGCGTGCCCAGCGCGGGCCGCGCGCTCCAGCCACTGCTGCGCAAGTTGTGGATCCTGAGCCAGACCCAAGCCGCGCTCATATAACGATGCCAGCGTGAATTGTGCTCTGGCGAGACCTTGCTCAGCAGCCGCGTGTATCCAGCAGGCCGCTTCCTCGTCGTCTTGTTCGGACCCGGCACCGCCTGCCAGCAGCAAACCTAAATCGTACTGTGCACGCCGATAGCCGCGTGAGGCAGAGGCGCGATGCCAGGCCAGCGCCGCTTGCGGATCCTGCGCCACACCCCGCCCTTCACCCAACGCGCGCCCCAAGGCCAATTGCGCACGGGCATCGCCCTGCTCCGCAGCGAGTTCCAGTAATGCGGCCGCGGCGCGTTCATCGCGCGGCAGGCCGTGGCCGCATTGTTGATTGAGCGCGAGGAAATAGCGGCCGCTGGCACTGCCGGCGCGGGCCGCGCGTTGCAGCCACTCGATAGCGGCCGCCAGATCCGGACTACCGACCAAGCGGCCGCGCTGGTAACACCAACCGAGCAGCGCCTGTGCTTCGACATGCCCCCCATAGGCAGCCCGCTGCAAGGCGTAACGAACATCGTCGGCACTCTCGGCTGAGCCTGCGCGCCGCAACCACAGGCGTGCAGCGCTGAACGCGGCATCGTCATGGCCAGCGCGCGCCGCATACAGATACCACTCAAAAGCCTGCGTTTCGTCGCACGGCCCGCCCCAGCCGCGAGCGAGACAGCGCCCCAGTTGAAAGGCAGCCGCCAGATCGCCATCCAACGCAGCGCGGCGCAGGCGCGCCAGCGGGACGGACTCAAGCGCTGGGGCATGGTTGGGCTGTGTCATCATGACTCGCGTTCGGGCGGCTGGGCGCCAGCCTGTCTGGCAGCATTTCACACGCATTGTGTGAGCCCGGCAACCGCCTGTCCGCGCGCCGGACTGCGGCCTTGCTCACATTCCTGGTCTGGTGCGCCGCGTCAGCCATTCAAGCCCGTAAAATCGCTGCCGATAGCCGCCTCATGGCTACTTCCCTACAAGCTCAGACGATGTCACCGGTGGCAACCCTGGTCGACGGCATGCTCGACCTGGTGCCGCTGCCCCAGGCTTACGTCCGCATCCGAGAAATAGTGGACGACCCCGGCGCATCGTTGCGCGCGATCAGCGAAGTGGTGACGAGCGATCCGGCCTTGACCGGCCGTGTGCTGCGACTGGCCAACAGTGCCTATCTGGCGCTGGCCTCACGGGTCGATTCCATCGACCACGCGGTGCGCGTGTTGGGGCTGTCGCAGATCCACGATATTGCGCTCGCAACCTCGGCGGTCGGATCGTTGACGCGGCTCAAGAACGAGATGTTCGACATCTTCGACTTCTGGCGTATGAGTGTTTACACCGCCGTGTGCGCGCGCCATCTCGCAGTGAGCTGTTCCTTGCCCGCACCGCAGCGATTATTCATCGCCGGACTCATGCATAACATCGGCAATCTGATCATCGCGCATCAATTGCCGCAGGC
>CAMCBY010000068.1 GCA_945873015.1 Klebsiella pneumoniae | reverse complement strand
GCGGCGTAGTGCCTCGCGGTGGCCTCGGCAATCGCCGAAGTGGCGCCGACGATCATGACTTTCAACATGGTTTATAACCCCAGGCGTCGTGATTGCAGCGAAGCGAAGCGGCCGAGTGCGCCGTATTGCTCGCGGATTTCCTGAAAACGTTGCCAGTGCGGATAGCCGGCACGGAAGGTGGCGCTGGACATGGCGGCGTCCTTGGCGAGATAGAGACGACCACCGTGCGCGACGACGATCGCATCGAGACGTAAAAACAGCGCGAGTGTGTCGGCACTGAACGGGAAGTCCATAGTCAAGGTCAGGCCGGCCTGTGGAAACGACAGACAGTTGTGGTTGCCTGGCCCGAACCCCTTCAGCACTGCGAGTGGCGAGGCCAGCCCGCTGGCAGTGACAGTGCTGAGCAGTTCGTGTAACGCTGCGCGCGCGCTGTGCGGTGGAATCACGCATTGATGCTGCATGAAGCCGCGTTTGCCGTAGAGACGATTCCAGTCGCGCAGCGCATCGAGCGGAAAAAAATACTGCGTGTAATGCACGCGTCGTGCGTGACTGTGGCGTGCACCGCGCCAGTAATAGAGTGAATTGAAGGCAGCGGTCAGCGGCCGGCCGAACAAACCCGAAGGAAGATTGAACGGCACCGTGAGCGGGCGTCGTGTGCTCGGCACGAGCCCTCCCGTGAGTGCATGTTCACCGGCCATGACCAGCGCGCGACCGCGCCGCGCAGGGCCTTGATTGACGTCTATCCAGGCCACCACGTAGGTGCTCTGTTCGTATTGTGCGAGCAGGTCGAGAGCGCTCTCGAGATTCGGCGCCGCGATCACGCGCTCGTCGATAAAGCTGCTGGTGACGGCGCGCAGTCGTAGGCGTGCGGCCAGAATGACACCGGTCAGGCCCATGCCGCCGGCGGTGGCATGGAACAAGGCACTGTGTTCAGTGCGTGAACAGCGCAGCACCGAACCATCGGCCAGCATCACGCGCAAGTCTTCGACAAACTGGCTGAAGCTGCCGTCGTGGTGATGGTTCTTGCCATGCACATCGGCGGCAATTGCGCCGCCAAGGGTGACGTAACCCGTGCCGGGCAGCACCGGCAGAAACCAGCCGCACGGCACTGTCACCTCAAGGATTGCCGCGAGGGTAATGCCGGCGGCGCATTCGATCTCACCGCTGACGGCATCAAATGCGATGAAGTGATCGAGCGCGGTCATGTTGATGGCGCATGCGGCGAGACTCGCGTCGCCATAACTGCGCGCCATACCGCGCGCGATCACCGGCTCGTGTTGTGCCGCGAGCACGCGCGCCAGCGCCGCACGCGTGGCGGGGCGGTGTTGGATACTCTCGATGGCGGGATAACGTCCCCAGCCGCTGACCTGCATAGACATCGCTCGTGTGCGCATCGTGATGGCCGCGACGACGGTCGGGGCGCGGCTATAATAGCGGCCTGTCGCCCTCTGGATGTACGTGACTAGTGTGCTGTCCCGCTACGGACAACACCCAGACCGACACCTGGCTTGTACCGCGAGGCGAGGGCAAACGCACTCGCGGTGTGGCGTGCCTTGCCGATAGCGTGGCTGTGCGACGACCAACTTCAGGACCCGTGACATGAACAGCCTCGGCAAACCCGCTGCGAGGGACAGCATCGACAGCCGCCTCGTGCTGCTCGCGGTGGGCGTGGTGACCATCGCCTGCATGGCGCGCGCCATGCAGCTCGCGTGGCTGTCGGACGACGGCTTCATCTCGTTTCGTTATGCGCAGAATCTCGCCGAAGGCCGCGGTCTGGTCTACAACGCGGGCGAGTACGTCGAAGGTTATACCAATCTCCTGTGGACCTTGGCGCTGGCGGGTTTCATGCGGTGGGGCGCGCAGCCGGAAATCATGTCCCATGTGCTCGGTATCACCTGCTGGCTGGCGCAAGCGGCGGTGCTGGCATGGTGGTCATGGCGGCGCGCGGCCAGCGACGGGACGCGTTATCTGCCGCTGGCTGCGGCCCTGACCCTGATACTTGAAGACCAGCAACGCTGGGCGACGGGTGGTCTTGAAACCAGCATGTTTGGTCTGTTCGCAAGCTGGGGTTTGCTGTTGCTGGCGGTCGAAGTGCCGAACCGACGTCGTCAACTGCTGGCGGCCTTGCTGCTCGGACTCGCGACCTTGACCCGCCCTGACGGCGTGCTGTTCTGTGCGCTTGGTGTGGTCTATGCCTTCCTGGCCCGTCCCGGCGCAGACCTGCGTCAACGCATCGTCGACAGTGCGACGGTAGCGGTGCCTCTGGCGCTTATCGGCGTGGCCCTCGTCACCTTCAAACTCAGCTATTACGGCGACATTTTTCCGACCGCCTTTTATGCCAAGTCGGCGCTCGCTGAATACACCCGTCAGGGGCTCTATTACGTTGACCTGTTCGTGCAACGCAACTGGTTCATGGGCCCGTTTGTGCTGCTGGTGTTATGGCCGGCACGGGCGAATCTCAAACAACTCCTGACCCCGAGACACGGCCTGCTGCTCTGCGCCTTCGTGATGTTCACTTTCTACGTCATCCACAGTGGTGGCGACTTCATGTACGCACGGCGGCTGATGCCGGCCCTGCCTTTTCTGTGGCTGCTGTTCGAGGCTTTGCTCGGTTGTATTCGTGCATTGGCGCCGGCGTTCGGCCTGTTTCTGCTGACCTTGGTCGCGAGCGCGGTGCCGAACAATCCGTTTGGCTCCGCTGAGCGGACCATGCTGCGCGGCGTCGCCAACGAATGGGCGTTCTATCCTAAAGACTACGTGGCGTTCTGTCGCAATCGCGGCGAGTTTCTGCATCGCGTGCTGGGCGAGCGCCCGGTGCGCGCGGTTTACACCAACGGTCTCGCGATGCTTGCCTACTACAGTCGGCTGCCCTATCTGGTCGAGTTCTCCGGACTGACACAATATTCGGTGGCAAAAATGCAGTCCGAGGGGCGCGGCCGCGTTGGCCACGAGAAGACGGTCAACAAGGCATGGATGACGGCCCACGGCGTGCAGATGCATCTGTTCCTTGACCAGGATCCGTTGGTCAGGAACGGCCAGCGGCGCTACGACTACGTACGTCTCGGCGGGCGTTTGACGGCCTTGATCTGGATCTATCGCGACGAGGTAGTCGATGCCTTCCGTGAGCAGCCGGAGATTGATTTTGTGCCGATTGAGGTGATCATGCCGGGCGTCGAAGCGAGCCTCGTCAAACAACCCTATGCCCTCGCGCGCGCCACACTCGATTTGTTTGAAACCTATTATCTCGATCACGCTGCGCCGCAGTGGGCCGAGACCGCCGCGCGCATGCGAGGCATCGTCGCGGACAAACAGCCGGCGCAACCATGACAGGCTCGCGCCGGCCTGACACTCGGGCGACAATAACGCGATGAACGACACTGCCGCCGCACCACGCCGCTCACCCGCAGCAGCCATCCTCGCTTTGCTGCGTCCGCGCGAATGGACCAAGAATATTTTTGTATTGGCGCCGCTGGTCTTCGCCGGAGCATTCAGCAATGGCGTTGCGCTCTACCACGCCGGTGTCGCTTTTGCGCTGTTCTGTGTGGCCGCGTCGGCGGTGTATATCGTCAACGATATGCACGATATCGACGAGGACCGCGCGCACCCCGTCAAACGTCACAAGCGGCCACTGGCGGCTGGCGAGTTAAGTCCGCGCGCCGCACTGCTGTTACTGTTCGGGTTATATGGCGTGCTCGCGCTCGGCTGTTGGATGCTGCCGCACGCCGGTGTGATCGTGGTCGGTTATGTGCTGCTCAATATCGCGCACACCTACATGCTCAAGCTGCAGCCGGTGATCGATATTTTTTCCATCGCCATCGGCTTCATGCTCCGCGTTTACGCAGGTGCCGAGGCCATCGCCGTGCCGGTATCGTCGTGGATGTTCGTCACCACGTTGTGTCTGGCTTTGTATCTGGCGTCGATCAAACGCCGCCAGGAACTGAACTGGGCGGGTGGTACCGGGCGTGCGGTGTTACAACAGTACACCGCGCCGCTGCTGGACCGCTTTGCCCAGACTGCGGCCACCGGTGCGCTGATCTTCTACAGTCTGTTCGTGATGTCGACCCGCCCCGAACTGGTGGTCACGGTTCCATTCGTGCTGTTCGGCATGTTCCGTTACCAGTGGCTGGTCGAAGTACGCGCACTCGGCGAGTCGCCGGCCGACACCTTGCTCGGCGACCGGCAGTTGATACTGACGGTGTTGTTCTGGCTGGGCATGTGCCTCTACGCAATCGGACACCGCGCCGCGTGAGTGGTCGCGACCGCTGAGCTACACCCATGAAACCCTGTTGGTCGCCGTGGGTGGTTTAGCCCTGGTGATGTTCTATGCGCGGCCCGACTGGTCACGCGCTGCACGTGCCGCACTGCTCGGCGCCAGCGCCCTGACGGTGCTCATGAGTGCGCTGAGCTATTTCGATGACTGGCGCGGGCAGCCGCCTGCCGCGTGGCTGCACGAGCATGATTTTTTTCACTACTACTTTGGCGCCAAGTATTTTCCAGAGCTGGGTCACATGCGGCTCTATCTGTGTACGGCTGCGGCTCTGCAGGAGCGCGCTGCTGCACACGGGCAAGCCTCGCCGGTGAAGCTGGTGCGGCGCCTGGAGGCGCCTGGCGAGACGCTGTCGGGCGCGGCTCTTGCCAGCGCGGCGGTGGAATGTCGTAGTCACTTCAGTGCTGCGCGCTGGCAGATGTTCAGTGCCGACATCGAGACCCTCGAACACCGACTGAGCGGTGCCGATGCGTGGCAGGGCATGCTGGTCGACCTTGGCAATAATTCACCGCCGAGCTGGAATCTCTACGCTACGCCGCTGGCCAATGCGCTGCCGCTGAACGCCGCTACCCTCAATTACTGGCCGCTGGTCGATCAACTGTTGTTGTTCGTGGTGGTGCCATTGGTGGTATGGCGCACTTTCGGTGGTGTCGCATTGATGGCTTATGGTCTGGTGTATTGCGCCAGCCCGCTCGCTTTTCTCGGCTGGACAGGCGGCAGTTTCGGACGCGCCGACTGGTATGTAGCACTGCTGTGTGGCCTCGCTGCGCTGGCCACACGGCGCATGGCCTGGGCCGGCGCGCTGCTGGCTTTGGCCGCCGCCTGGCGCGTGTTTCCGCTGCTGTTCATGCTGGCCGTGCCGCTGGTGCTGTATGTCGAAGGGCAGCGCGCGCAGGCCATTCGTTTTATTTTGGCGGGCGCAGGCGTACTGGCGTTCATGGTGGGCGCCAGCGCGCTCATGTTTGGCGCGACGGTATGGAGCGAGTTCGCGACCGTCATGGCGCTGCGTATCTCGCCCTATGGCGCCAACACCATTGGTCTGGGCAAACTCGCGGCGTGCTGGAATGTGCTCGAATGGCCGCAATTTACTGGCGGTAGTGGCGCTTTGCGTGATGCCAACGAGTGGCTCGAGACCCTGGCCGGTGATGCGGCCCGCCGCCATGGTGTGGGTGCTGCTCTGCTGGTCACGCTCAGCGCCGCGACGCTGCTGCTGCGCAGACGCACAACGATGTTCGCCTCGGTGTGGGTGGGTTTGCTGCTGCTGTTCGGACTGTTGACGCCGTTCACTTACTACTACGTGGTGCTGGCCTTGCTGCCGCTCGCGACGAGCACGCTGGAAGGACGGCAGCGCGGTGCGCTGTTGGCGGTGGTCATGCTGGGTCTTTTGGCATTGCGCGCGGTGTCTGTGCCGTTCGCGACCGAGTTCGGTCGCGCGACGGGGTTTTATGAGGTCTCGCTGCATTCCAGCCAGGTCCTGCTGCTGAGCCTGGTGCTGCTGGTGGTGGTGCTGGCCTTGACCGACCTCATCGCGGCACGCAGCACAGCGCGGCCAAGCGGGGCGGTGACGGGGGCACTCGGCAGTGCGCTGGCGGCGCTGCTGCTGGCGGTCATCGGTTACCGTCCGGCACCGTTTGAGCGCGCCCATTTTCATGACCTGGCGGCGTTGGGCGCGCTGCACGCAAGTCCGGGTGTGACGGTGCGTGAACGGCTTGCAACTGCGAGCTGGCCCGGCGCGCATTTTTTTGAAGTGGCGCTCGGCAGCGCCACGCAGGTGTTCGACAGCGGCTTCGACACGTTGCCGGCGGGTCGTTATCGAGTGAGCCTCGTGACCACTTCTGCGCCGGGATACGGGCAGGTGCGGGTGCGGATTGGCGCGCGTCAGCTGCAATTGCAAGGCCGGGGTGAGCATGGGCGCGCCGAGCCCCATGTGGTGCTGCTGGGCGATGTGGATCTCGATGGGCATAGCCGCATGGAGGTTCGGGCGCTGGACGCGCGAGGTGCGCGTATGGGACTGTCCGGCCTGCTGCTGGAGCCGCTGCCGACGCTGTGAGTGCGCGCAAGGCTTCTGCCGCGGGGGGACGCTGGTGTATGGTCGCGGTCTTGCCGCAACCCTCTTTATTCCTTCAGGAAGGCCTCGATGAAATATTGCCCGCAATGTGGAAAACCGCTGATGCGTCTGCCGCTGGGCGGCCGCGAACGTCCGGCCTGCCCTGATGCCCGTTGCGGCTTCGTGCACTGGAACAATCCCGTTCCGGTAGTGGCCGCTATCGTTGAGCACGACGACCATGTCGCATTGGTGCGCAACGTTGGCTGGCCGGAACACTGGTATGGCCTGGTCACCGGTTTTCTGGAATCCGGCGAAATGCCCGAGGAAGCGGTGTTGCGTGAAGTTCAGGAAGAAATCGGCCTGCGCGCGGAACTGAAATCCTACGTCGGCATGTATGAGTTCTATCGCAGCAACCAGCTACTGATCTGTTATCACGTCACCGTGCCGAGCAAAGACGTCAATCTCGATCGCCACGAAATTGCCGACAGCAAGTGGGTGCATGTCGACGAGGTCAAACCGTGGACTGCCGGCACCGGCAAGGCGCTGCGTGACTGGTTGCGCCTGCGCGGCATCGAACGGGAAATGGTGGATTTTGATCGGGTGAAATACTGAGGCTCGTGATCTTTCCCCGTAGATGCGAATTCATCCGCACGTTTGAGGGCGGTGCAAAGGCTTGCGGTTGGGATTGAATGTGCGAATGAATTCGCACCTACAGCGAACCATCCTTGGGCGGGACCGGATCGAGCCCCGAGCCGCCCCACGGATGACAGCGCAGCAGGCGCGTGATGGCCAGTTGCCCGCCGCGCACCAGGCCGTGCACCTGGAGCGCCTCGGCGGCATATTCGGAACAACTCGGCAGATAACGGCAGCGCGGCCCCAGCAGCGGCGAGAGCGCGACGCGATAGACCTGAATCAAGCCCAGCAACACGCGCACCGGCCAGCCCGGCGGCGAGGGGGACTCAGGCGTGCTGGGCATCCGGTGATTCGTAGCCCGACTTGGCGAAGCGCTGGCCGCAGTAGTAGCAGTCCACGAAGCGGCGCCCTTCGAAAGGCAGATAGACCTTCGGATGACCGAGGGAACCACCCCCGCCATCGCAACCGATTTCTTCGGTTTTGTCGTCAACGATTTTGATTTCGCGGGACCTGGTACTCACGAATGCGCTCAGCCTGTTGGATAGGGTAAGAAAACGAGCGCCGCTTAGAGCGGCGCCTGTTCGTATTCTATAGTATCTATCAGCCGTGCATGGAACCCATGCCTGGCTCCGGCCACCGGCGCCGGTCCCCCCATCCCTGAGGACAAGTCATGGCTAAAGTATCGATGAATTCAGCGGTCAACATGAGCGCTGACGAGGTGTGGAAGTTGATCGGGCAGTTCAACGCGCTGCCGGACTGGCATCCGGCAGTCAGCAGCAGCAAGCTTGAGGACGGCGGCAAACTGCGTCGCCTGTCACTGCTGGGCGGTGCCGAAATCGTCGAACGCCTGGAGAAGATTGATGACGGCGATCGAATGTACCGCTACAGCATTGTCAGCGGGCCGCTGCCGGTCGCCAATTACACTGCGACCTTGCGCATCAAGGAAGACGGCAAGGGTAAGGCCACCGTCGAATGGTCGAGCGAGTTCGACCCGGCGGGCGCCAGCGAAACCGATGCCACCGCAGCCATCCAGGACGTCTTCAAGATGGGCCTCGACAACCTGCGCAAAATGTTTGGCGGCTGAGGCCGCTAAAACCCGATTATCCCTGCAGGTGAGTGTAGCCAGTGAACGATCTTCGATATTCAAGTGACCATGTGTGGGTGCGGCTCGATGACGACGGCATGGCGACCGTCGGTATCACCGATTACGCCCAGGCCGAGCTTGGTGATGTGATCGCAGTTGAGGCCCCGGAGGTCGAGCGTGACATCGTCGTCAACGAAGAAATCGGCATGCTGGAGGCCGATGACGGCAGCTTCGAACTCAAGGCCCCGACCAGCGGCAGTGTGGTCGAGGTCAACGAAACGGTGTTCGACAAGCCGGAACTCATCAACGAATCGCCATTCGACGACGGCTGGATTTTCCGTATGAACATCGACAACGAGGAAGCCCTCGATGATCTGATGGACGAGGAAGACTATGCCGACTTTCTCGACTCACTGAGTTAACGCGCAGCCGCCGTCGGCGGCTGCCAATTGCGCAGGTGGCGGGCGATGTTCTCGCCCACCCAGATTTGAGGCTGGGAGGCTTCTTTGTTTTCGCGCCGCTCGCGAGCCGCAATCGCGGCGGCGGCCTGCTCAAAGGCAGTTACGAAGCTGGTGGTATGCATCATCGCTTCGGCGAAATAGGCCTGACCGAAATAGGTCCAGTCGCGCTCCGCGCTGCAACCGAATGATGAGCGATCGCGCGCCGAAGCGGTGATCACGATGCTGTCCGGCGATTGCAGAGCGTCGATGAAGCTGCCCGAATAACACGCCGAAATGATGATGACGCGGTAACGGATACCGGCCTGGTCGAAACTTGCGCGAATATCTTCGGCATAGATGTCGTTGAGGCCGAGCGCACCGAACTCCACAGCCAGCCCCGAATTTTCGTAGCCGTGGGAAGTCACGAACAGCACTGCGACATCTTCATCGACGTCCATGATGTGGCCAATACCGGCGGCCACGCGTGCCAGATTGTGGCGATTGGCGAGCGGCACATCATCGACCGTGCTTCGATTGTTGATCAGAGTCAGGGTGCGACCGTCAGCCCCCAGGCGACGCGCCATGATGTCGCGCACCGCCAGCACTTCGCGCATGAACACATCCTGTTCGGCATAGGCGGCCATGCCGACGAAATAGAAATCCGTGGTGCCCTGGCTCTGCGGGCGCAATTGCACCATGAGCGCATCGAGCATGTGTTGTTGACGGTAATAGACCGTCTCAACATCGATGCCCGGCACGTCGCTCTCAGCCTCATAAAAAAGCGGCGAATCGGGCAACCACTGGTGCATGGCCGTCAGTATCGCGCCGTAGGCGAGCACCGCCACCACGCGTCTCCACAGAGCAATCGATAACGGCGGTAGTGCCAGTGCGCGCCACAGCAAGGTGCAGTACCACAGCAGCATGCTGCCGTAGAACACCAGGGTATAGGGCGTCGCGATGTCGAGCGCGAATCTCATGGCGAGAAATTCGATGACCCGGCATAACACCCACACCGGCAACCCGGCGCTGCACAGCACGACAACGAGATACGCCAGACCATGGCCGCCGCCACACAGCCAGGCGCTGAACGCCAGCGCGGCCAGCCACAGATACATACGCGTGGCTTCGGCCATGGCGCCCCACATCCAGAAGCGCGCACCTTCACCGGCGATCAGTGCTTCGACGCCGAGTGTGGCGCACCACACCAGCAGCAGGATCAACAGTGCCTGCCCCAGGCTGGCCTCAAAAGCGTCGGCAACCAGCGGCCGGCCGCGCGCCAGACGTGCGCCGGCGGCAATGTTGCGCGCCAGCGCTATGGCTGCACCACGGCGCACCGTGGCGGTGTCAGGCGCGCTGGAAAGTTCACTCATGGGTGACGATGCAATCTTGATGAAGGCGAAGTCGTATAGACGGCTCAAGCGATGCTATAGAAATCCACACCCACGGTCGACTGCGTCGATCGCCGCGCAAAGGCCGGCAATTTATGGAATCATGCGCCCTGATCACGACTCACGGAATCGCACCATGTTGACCGCCGAAGGTAAACGCAGCCTGCGCGCGCAAGCGCACCATTTAAAACCGGTGGTACTGATAGGCCAGCACGGTGTGACCGACGCCGTGATCGCCGAGATCGGCATCGCGCTCGATGCCCACGAGTTGATCAAGATTCGTTTTCGCGGCGCAGAGCGCGAGGCACGCGACGCCGATATCGCGCGTATCTGCGACTCGCTGGGCGCCGAGTTTGTGTCCAGCATCGGCGGCACGGCAGTGTTGTGGCGCCATCGTCCCGAACCTAAACCGAAAGCCAAAGCGAAGGCCAAGAAAAAAGTGAAACCGCGCTCGCGCGCCGGTGCGGTGGTCAATCGCAGCAGGGGGCGTGATGAAGTCTGACCTGGTGGTATTGGGTTCCGGGCCGGGCGGTTATTCGGCGGCGTTTCGCGCCGCCGATCTCGGCTTGAACGTGGTGCTGGTCGAGCGTGACGCGACCCTCGGTGGCGTGTGTCTCAATGTCGGCTGCATTCCCTCCAAGGCCTTGCTGCACGCTGCCAAGGTGATTGCCGATGCGCGCGATATGGCCGCCCATGGCGTGCATTTCGGCACGCCGCGGATTGAACTCGATGCCTTGCGCACTTGGAAGGGCAAGGTGGTCGGGCAATTGACCAAGGGGCTGGAAGGTCTCGCCAAGCAGCGCAAGGTTGAGGTGGTCAAGGGCGTTGGCAGTTTTACCTCGCCAAATACGCTCGAGGTAGTCGGCGCCACTGGCAGCACCAGCATCGAGTTCAAACAGGCGATTATCGCCGCCGGCTCCGAGCCGGTGCGCTTGCCCGGCTATCCCGATGACCCGCGCGTAATTGATTCAACCGGTGCGCTGGCGCTGGCCGACATTCCCGCGCGTCTGCTCGTGATCGGCGGCGGCATCATCGGCCTCGAGATGGCGACGGTGTATATGGAACTCGGTTCCAAGGTCACGGTGGTCGAACTCACGCCAGAACTCATGCCGGGCGCCGATCGCGATCTGGTCAAGCCGCTCGAGAAACGTTTGAAGAGCGGCCTGGCGGGCATCATGACCGGCACCAAGGTGGTGAAGGTCGAAGCGGGTGCCGCGGAGTTGACGGTGTATTTCGAGGGCGCGGGGGCGCCCGCGACGGCAGGTTTTGACCGCGTGCTGGTGGCCGTCGGGCGGCGTCCGAATGGTGAACTTATCGGCGCAGACAAGGCGGGGGTCGCGGTCGATGCGCGCGGATTTATCGCCGTCGATAAGCAGATGCGGACCAATGTCCCGCATATATTCGCCATCGGTGACATCGTCGGGCAGCCCATGCTGGCGCATAAGGCGGTGCACGAAGGCAAGGTCGCCGCCGAAGTGGCAGCCGGGCACAAGGCCGCGTTTGATGCGCGCGTCATCCCCTCGGTGGCCTACACCGATCCGGAAGTAGCATGGGTGGGCGTGACCGAGAACGACGCCAAAGCGCGCGGGCTCAAAGTCGAAAAGGGTGCGTTTCCGTGGGCCGCGAGCGGGCGCGCGTTGTCGCTTGGGCGCAGCGAGGGTCTGACCAAACTCATCATCGACCCCGCTGACGGCCGTGTGATTGGTGCCGGTATCGTCGGGCCGGGCGCCGGCGATCTGATTGCAGAAGTCGCGCTCGCGATTGAGATGGGCTGCGACGCTGAAGATATCGCTCTGACCATCCATCCGCATCCAACCCTGTCCGAAACCGTCGCGATGGCGGCCGAGATGTGGAGCGGTACCATTACTGATCTCTACGTGCCCAAAAAACGCTGAGTCTGGCAGGCTGTCGGCACCAGCATGGGGCGCGTGGCTTGACAGCCCGCCGCCCCGTCCTTAGAGTTCGCCGCAGTAATGCTGCAACGCAACAACGGCCCGGTCGCTGGGTTTTTGTGCTTCCATTGCAGTGTCGAGCACGCATGCGGGGAGCCATCTCATGAATTCCAAATCACCGTTAGCCGATCTGCCAAGTCCCCTCGACCTTGC
>CAMCBY010000067.1 GCA_945873015.1 Klebsiella pneumoniae | reverse complement strand
TCTGCACGGCAGCGAGCAACAGCGAAGCGGATTTTGTGGTCGGATTGGTGCCCCACGCCCTGGTGCGTGGCCGCTTTCCTGATTCCAGACGCACCGTGCTGCGCTTTCGCGACGGCGCCTGGTGCGGTTCCAATCTGTTCCTGTTGCGCACCCACGCAGGACGCCATGCACTTGAATTCTGGCAGGCTCTGGAGGCCGACAGGAAACGCCCCTGGCGTATGGCGAGTCATATGGGCGCGGGCGTGCTGCTGCGTTTCATGAGCGGCAGCCTGAGCCTCGCCGACGCGCTCGCGACACTCTCAGCGCGCAGCGGCTGTCGTATCGCCCATGTCGCGGTCGAGAGCGCGCGTGCCGCAGTTGATGTTGATTCGAGCGCCGATCTCGCGCTTGCCGAGCAGGTATTGAGCAATGAATGACAACGTCGCGCCCGGCGCGCACCGTAAGACCTGGTACCGCGCGCTGGTCCACCGTCTGGGCAAGGCTTTCCTGCGCTCGGTCATCGATTTTCAGGGACGTCACTCGTTGATTCCAGCAACGCCGGTGCTGGCCAACGACACTTTTGACTGGCTGCCACGACTCGCGGCCGGCACCGAGCGCATCCGCGCCGAATTCGATGCCGTGTGGCAGCATCCTGAAGATATTCCGTCCTTTCATCAGATTGCGCCCGATCAGGCACGCATCTCCAAGGGCACCCACTGGAAGACCTACGCGCTCTATATCTTCGGCCAGCCGGTCGCAGACAACTGTCGCGCCTGCCCCGCTACCGCCGCGCTGCTGGACAGTATTCCCGGTCTGCTCAACGCGTGGTTCTCGATCCTCGCGCCCGGCTACCACATTCCGCCGCATAAAGGCCCGACCCGTGCGCTGGTGCGCTGTCATCTCGGCCTGCGCGTACCGGCCGACTACAAAAACTGCTGGATCCGCGTCGATCAGGAAATTCTCAACTGGCGCGAAGGTGAGTTGATGCTGTTCGACGATACCTACGAGCATGAGGTGCGCAATAACACCGACGAATTCCGCGCAGTGCTGTTCATCGACATCGATCGGCCGATGGATCGGGTCGGCACATGGTTCAACGCTTTCGTGCTGCGCCTCATGCAGGCCACCCATTACGTCAAGGATCCGCTGCGCAATCTCGCCGAGTGGAATCGACGCGTGGCAGCGCGGCGCGGCGCTCCCTGAACCGCACTCGGGTCGAACCAGCAAGCCATTCGTGCTAGAGTCGCGCCGCCTCGGCGAGGCTCTAGCAACTTTCGGATAACCAATTTAATGAAAGCTATTATCCTGAGCGCGGGCCAGGGGCGGCGGCTGTTACCGCTCACCGCCGACAAACCCAAATCGGCGCTGCCGGTGCTCGATCGTTCTGTGCTCGAGTGGCAATTACACGAAATCGCACAGTGCGATGTCGACGAGGTGGTGGTGGTGACCGGTTTTGCCGCCGACATCATCGATGACATCGTCGCACGCCAGACCTTCGTGCCGACCCGCACCCTCTACAACCCGTTCTTCGCACAGTGCGACAACCTCGGCACCTGTTGGGTGGCCAAACCCGAGATGCACGGCGAATTTGTCGTCATCAATGGCGATACGCTGTTCGAGGCCGCCATTCTGCGCCGCCTGCTCAGCACCGATGTCGGCGCGGCGGTGACCCTGGTGACCGACAGCAAAGCCAGCTACGACGACGACGACATGAAGGTGGTGGTCAGCGACGGGCGCCTGCGCCGGGTCGGCAAACAACTCGGCAGCGCCACCGTCAACGGCGAGTCTATCGGCATGATGGCATTTCGCCGCGAAGGCCCGGCGCGCTTCGCCGCGCAGCTCGACTACATGATGCGCCACGGGACGGGCCTCAAGCAGTGGTATCTGGCAGCGGTCGACCAGTTGGCCGATCAGGATCTGGTCGCGACCTGTGCCATCGATGGCCTGTCCTGGTGTGAGATAGACGACAGTGCTGACCTTGCGCGCGCCGCCACCGTGATTGCGAACTGGTACCCGGCACGCGGCGTGTCGGCCAGTACCGGCGGATGAGGCGACACACATGAACGCGACGGGCATTAAATTCGGCTACCCGGCGTCAGTCGTCGCTGAATACACGCATTGGGTCGTGTTGCTGCGCCCGCAACAGGTCACGCTCGGTGCACTGGTGCTGGTATGCAAGGATGCGGTGACGAGTTTCGGTGCCCTGTCGCCGGCGGCGGGCGCGGAGCTGGTGGCGGTCAGCCGCGATCTCGAGCACACCCTCGCGGCCGCCTTCAGCCATGACAAAATCAACTATCTCATGCTGATGATGATCGACCCGGACGTGCACTTCCACGTGCTGCCGCGTTACGCCGCCGCGCGTACTTTTGGCGAACAGCAGTTCACCGACGTGGCCTGGCCCGGTCCGCCGCAGCTCGCCGAGGTCAATGTCACCGACCAAGCCACCCAGGCGCGCATCCTCGCAGCCTTGTCTGATCTGTGGCCAGCGCGTTCGCGCTGAGTCTTTTCACTTGCGCCTGGAGTGCGGCGAGGTGACGACCTTGACCCGCCCGTGAGTGCCTGCTTCGAAAGTCCGGCGGTCGAGAGAATAACGAATGCTCTCGCTGCTGATGGATTCCTTACCCTTGACGATGGTGGCTGCGCCTTCGAGACGCATGAGATTGGCGCGCGGATCGAAGTCGAGATGCTGGCTGCGACCTTCCAATGGCTGACTCTGATCGTTGCCGGTGACGATGATGCGCGCGGGATTGCCGTCTACCACCACCCGAGCAAGGTCACCGAATTTGCCTTCGACGCGCGCAGTATCGGCATGGATGCGCCAATGCGAACCACGCAGTTGCAGATCGCCGCGGATGAACATCACCTCGCCGTCGTCAGACTCCCACGCCTGTTCGGCACGCGCGATGATGGTGTCCTTGAACTCGGACAGCGGCTTGACACTTTCGGCCTGTGCGCACAGGCCCGACATCATGAGCCACACGCATGCGAGCGCGCCTTGCGCACCCCGCGCGCGCTGCCCATGATACCGGCTGCCGCCGGCCCACACGCCATAAAAACTCGTTGACCTGACCATCATGGTGCTCGATCGCTACCTGTTACGTGAAATCGGCGCGAGCTTCGCGGCGGTCGCGGCTGCGCTGACGGTGGTGTTCCTGGCCTACAGCCTGACCCGCTTTCTGACTGACGCCGCCGGCGGTTTGTTGCGTGCCGACGAAGTGGCGTTGCTGACTTTATACAAATCCATCATCGCGCTGGAAGTGCTGCTGCCACTGGCGCTCTATTTCGGCCTCATCGTCGGCTTCAGCCGCCTCAACAGTCATGCCGAATTGACCGCCATGCAAGCCTGCGGTTATGGGCGGCGGCGCCTGCAACGACCGCTGTTCATATGCAGCCTGTTGCTCGCAACCCTGATAGGCGCATTTTCCTTCACGGTCAGACCGTGGGCCTACTCTGCGATGTTCGAACTCAGGGCGCAAGCCGCTGCCTCGTCGGAACTCGACCGCATCAAGGCCCATCGGTTTTATCTGTACGACACCAATAATCGTGCGGTCTATGTCGAACACATCAGTCGCGACGGCCGCTCCTTAAGCGGCATATTCATCCGCGAACGGCGCGGCGACGGCGTGGTGGTGATGTCGGCACCAAGCGGCACTTTGTATCCCTTTGCGACCGCACAGCGTCATCGCCTGACACTGGCCGATGCCAGCATCTACAAGAACGTCGCCGGGGGCTCGGATTTCTACGGCAATTTCGCCACGCTCACGCTATCGATCAAGGCGGCCCGCGCGCTGGAACGGGAATATCGCACCAAGTCCGAACCGACCGCGGCACTGCTGTTGTCCGACCATGCCAACGACAGGGCCGAGTTGCAGTGGCGCCTGTCGACTGCGGTGTCGACGCTGCTGTTGGCCCTGGTGGCGCTGGCGCTGGCCGAAACCCGTCCGCGTCAATCGCGTTTTGCGCGTCTGCCGGTCGCTATCGGCGTGTATGCGGTCTATTACAACCTGCTCGGCCTCGGCCGTACCTGGGTCGAACAACAATGGGTGACGAGTATCTGGTGGGTACCGGCACTGCTCACGGCAGCCTTGCTCATCATCTGGCATGCGACGCCGTTTTCGCGCAGTGAATGATGAGTCCGCTGCGCATCTCTCGGTCCGAACGCACGCATCACTTACACTGCGCGCCATGACGCTCATCGATCGCTACATCGCGCTCAATTTTCTGAAAGCGGCCGCCGTGGTGCTGGTGCTGCTGCTGGTATTGTTCAGCTTCCTTGCCTTGACCGATGAACTGGACGATGTCGGTCAGGGCAGCTTCACCACCGTGGATGCCATCGCGGTCGTGATCCTGACCCTGCCGAGCCGCATCATCGAACTGCTGCCGGTGACGGCCCTGCTGGCCACGGTGCTCGGTCTCGGCGCGCTGGCCAATCACAGCGAATTGCTGGCGCTGCGCGCGGCCGGCATGTCGCCGTGGCGCATTGCGCGTGGGCTGTTGATCCTGATCAGCGTGGTGGTGGTGCTGACCATGATCTCGCGCGCCACACTGATTCCCCTGGTCGAACGTCAGGCGCAGGAATATCGCTCCAAGACGCTGCCGCAGACCGCGCTCGGCGGCACTGAATTCTGGAGTCGACACGAGAACCGCTTCATCCGCGTCGGCGGCGTCGATTTTGGTCGTATCCCGCGCGACATCGAAATTTATGAACTCGGAGTGCGCGGCCGTTTGCAGCGCCTGCTGCAGGCCAGCAAGGCCGATATTGTCGACGATCGCCAATGGCTGCTGCACGATGTCGAGGAACGCGTGCTGGGCGAAGACTCGGTGCAGCACAAGCGTATGGCGACTTTGAGCTGGCAGAGCTTTCTCACTCCGGAACAGATGGCGACCCTGATCGCCCCGGCCCACGCCTTGTCGGTGTTCGACCTCTACTCTTACATCCGCGCGATGGAAGACTCGGGCGTTGATACGCGCCGTTATCAGGCGATGTTTTGGCAGCAGTTATCGCTGCCGACCGCCTTGTTTGCGATGACCTTGCTCGGCCTGCCGTTTGTATTTGCCAGCATGAACAGCCGCACGCCGGGCTTTCGTGCCCTGCTCGGTGGGGCGGCGGGTATCGGCTTTTATCTGTTCGACCAGATAACCAGCCATCTCTCGACCTTGCTCGACCTGCCACCGGCACCGACCGCGCTGGCGCCGTCGGTGGTGTTGCTGCTGCTGGCCGTGATCGGCATCAGCCGCACAGCCTGAGCGCTACAACGCGACAGGCACTGCCCAGGTGTCGTGCCGTTTCACGCGCATGACACCCTCGCCGTCTTCGCATTTGAGCAGGCAGTCAACCTGCCATTGCACGCCGGCGCGCTCAATATGCAGAACACGATAGGAAGCGGGGTTGTGCGTCACAGTGCTGGAAGCAGGTGCGGACACGATTACGCGGGTGCGCTCGTCCAGCACATGCATGGCGTTGTGGTGCAGATGGCCGTGCAGGACCAGTTCAACCTTGTGACGGCGCAACAACGCGGTGAGTTCTTTTGCATCGATTAAATCTTTGCGTGCCGGCGCTTGTTGGGGCAGCGGCGCATGATGCAGCATCACACAACGGAAGCGGCCGGCGCATTGTTCGAGCAGGGTATCGAGCCGCGCCAGTTGAGCAGCGCCGAGGCGCCCGCTCGCCGACCACCAGGGCATCGGTACGGCCGACGATAACGCAATCACCGACACCTCGCCGTGCTGCACGAGGCGCGGAAAACTCGCCCCTTCCGTGCCATGCAGATAGGTTGGCCACTGCTGTTCGATACCAAGCACGGTGTCGGCGCGATAACAGTCATGATTGCCGGGCGCCAGCACCACGGTCTGAGTCTTGGCCAGCGTGTCCAACCACACGCGCGCTTCGCGCAGTTCTTGCGGCAGACCAATGTGCACCAGGTCGCCCGTCACGAGCGCCAGATCAACGCCCTCTGCGCAGGCCGCGCGTGTCACGCGGGCCAGCGTCGTGGCGCTGAAATGGTGGCGTCGTTTACTCCACCACGATAGAAAACCCAGGCAGCGCTTGCCACGCAAGCTCCACGGCGAGACATCGCCGAGAGAACTCAGGTGGGGGTCGGTCAAATGCAGCAGTCGGACGCTCACAAGCCTTTACCGAGGATCCCTGAAATTTCTATAATTCAAAGATTTACTCTACTTAAGTCGAGGGCGCAGTATATCCCATGGCCAGCATAGCCTGCATACTCGGAGACCACCCGCTGCGCCTGTGGGGTTTGAGTTCGCGTGAGCGACTCGAGCGGCAGTTACGCGCCGCAGGTTTTTCCGACATCACCTTCGACGCCCACCACGCGAGCGCGGCAGATAACGTTGTTATCGTGCATGCCGCCTACCTGTTTGAACAACGCACCATCAGCGCGCTCGCCACACAGCAGGATGCGCTGCTCGAATGCCCGCTCGACAACGGCCTCGCAGGCGCCGCCTGCAGTGGTGCGCGCGTGCTGGAATTTGCGGCGGCGCTGAACGAAGGCGACGCCAGCCGTGCGGCTGGCGCGCGCGTAGTGCGGCCACTGGAACTCGAACCCTACGACGACAAACTGCGCCGCGTCGAAGCACCGCTGCTCGAGCCGATGCGTGAAGATAAACGCCACGCGCTGGAAAGCCTGTTATACGGCAACGCCTACAAGGGCATCACTGATCTGGTCACCAAGTGGCTATGGCCACGTCCGGCACGCAAGGTGGTCGGCTGGTGTGCCAATGCCGGTATCACGCCCAACATGGTGACCTTGACCGGCCTCGCGCTGGTGCTGGCGGCGTGCTGGTTGTTTGCCGAAGGTTATTTTGTCAGCGGTCTTGTGTGCGGCTGGATCATGACCTTGCTCGACACCGTCGATGGCAAACTCGCGCGCGTCACGGTGCAATCGAGCAAGCTCGGCCACTGGCTCGACCACGGCATGGATATCATCCATCCACCCTTCTGGTATGTGTGATGGGGCAGCGGCCTCGCTGCGGCAGTCGCGCCGGACATCAAACACCTGATGGTGCAGTTGATTGTGGGCGGTTATCTTGCGGGTCGTGCATTGGAAGCCTTGTTCCATGCGCTCGGTACCTGCAGCCTGTTCGCCTGGCGCCCGTTCGATGCCTATTTCCGTCTCATCACGGCGCGACGTAATCCCTGTCTCATCATCATGTCGCTGGCGATGCTGGTCGGTCGCGCGGACTGGGCGTTTTATGGTGTTGCGCTGTGGACCGCCGGCAGCAGCGCGGTCATGGCGCTGCGCCTCGTCTATGCCATGAGCGAACGCCTGCGCCACGGGCCATTACGTTCATGGTTGACCAATCCCGCCGCCGCTACGCTGCACGCGCAGGCCTACCGCACCTTCGCCGGCACGCGCGGTGCTTATGGCTGAGCCGGCCGCCCTGCCCCACGCGCACGACGACCCTCTCCTCGCCGCTTTCGTCGCGCACTTCCGTGCACGTTTCGGCCCGCATCTGTTGGCGGTGCTGGCCTACGGTTCCTACCTGCGTGGCAAACGCGACACGGTGCTCGATTTTTACCTCGTACTCGACAGCTACGACGCGTTGCCGAGGCTGGCCGCGATTGCCAACCGCCTGCTGCCGCCCAATGTCTATCATGTGACGCTCGGCGATGGCGAGGCACGCCAGGCGGCAAAATTCGCGACGGTCACGCTTGAGCACTTCACGCGCAGCATAAGCGAGGATTTCCACTGCTACTTCTGGGCGCGCTTCGCCCAGCCCTTTGTCGTGCTGTATGCGCGTGACGCCGAGCTCACACCACGCCTGACGGCGCTTGGACGGGTGGCGGCGCGACGTGTGCTTGTCAGCAGCATCGCGACTGCACCCGAGACCTTCGACAGCGCAAGCTTGTGGCGACACGCTTTTACCCTGAGCTACGGCGCGGAGCTGCGCGCCGAAGACCCGGCTGCTGCCGCGCGACTCTATGAATTTTATGCCGCACACCTCGACGCCCATCTCATGGCCTTGGCGAGCGAACTGGAGCTCGAGGCCTGCGGGTCGCAACAATGGCGTCATCATTCGTCTGCCCTGGCTGCGACACGCGTCGAACATGAATGGCGAAGACGGCGACGGCTCGGCAAATGGCTGTCAATTTTACGGCTGTTAAAAGCAGCCTTCACGTTTAACGACCCGCTCGATTACGTGGTGTGGAAAGTCGCGCGCCATTCCGGCGTAGTCGAAGAACCGACCGCATTACAGCGCCGCCATCCCTTGCTGTTCGGCTGGGGAGTATTGTGGCGGCTGTATCGGCGCGGCGGATTTCGCTGATGCTGCGCGGCTGGCGCGATACACCTGCGCTCAAGCGCGTGTTACAGAATTTTCTGGTGCTGGCGAGCGGCCGCGCCGTCGGTGGCGTGTTGAGCTTCGTCTCTACCTTGCTCAGCGCGCGGGCGCTTGGTCCAGCGGACTTTGGTGTGGTCGCGATGCTCGCCGCCTACATTCTGGTGGTGCGTGGCTTCGTCAACATCAAACCGTTTGAGGCCATCGTGCGTTATGGCGTGGCCTTGGCGGACGACCACGACCTCGACGGCCTGGCGCGTCTGCTGCGCGTATCGCTGCTGCTCGATGGCGTGAGCGCGCTGTCCGGCACCGTGTTGGCAGTGCTGGTCGCCTATGCCGCCGGCCCGCTGTTGGACTGGTCAGCCGGCACAACCGATATCGCCATGTGGTACAGCCTGGTATTACTCGGCTCCGGCACCGCCACCGCGAGCGGTGCGTTGCGCATCTTCGACCGCTTCGACGCCATAAGCCTGGTCCAGGTGTTGACCAGTGCGTGGCGGCTGGCGGGCGTGTTGCTGGTCACGCAACTCGGCATCGCGAGCGTGGCCACCATCGCCGCGGTATGGGCCAGCGCGCAGTTCGTGCAATACCTCGGCATCCTCGGCTTTGGCGCGCGAGTGGTGCTGGCGCGTATTCCGTGGCGGCGCCTGCGCGGGCCCTTGGAGCTGGCCGAAATGGGCCGCGCTCACCCCGGTATCTGGAGCTTCCTCAATGTGATTTATTGGCAGGCAAGCTTGGATCTGGTGCCGAAATCGCTCGGCACCCTGTATGCCGGCGCCCTGCTCGGGCCGCAAGGTGCGGCAATGTTTCGTATCGCACGCGAATTCGCCAACGTGGTCGCCAAACCAGCGCTGCTGGTCAGGCAGGCGATCTATCCCGATCTTGCGCGGCTGCGTCATCGCGGTGACGCGGCTTTCAACAAGGTGGTGGTGAGTATGGCGGCGATGATGGGTATCCCGGCGCTGCTGCTCGCGATTGCCTCGCTGTGGCTGGGCGCGCCGCTGCTCAAGTTGACGGTCGGCGAAAGTTATGTGCCCGCCGCGGGTCTGCTGAGCTGGTTAATCGCGGCGGCGACGCTGGAAATGGCAGCTTCGCCGCTACGTCCGGCCGGTTATGCCTTGGGCTGCGCAAAAGCGATGCTCGGCGTGCAGGTGCTGGCGTCGCTGGTATTCATCGGCGCGTTTCAGTGGCTGACGCCGAGTTGGGGTGTGACGGGCCCGGGCGTCGCAACGGTGGCGATGTCGCTGGTGACTCTGCTCGGTATGAGCATCGCCGTGCGCCGCGCGCTGACGAGCGGCGTGTGACGCTCAGGACGAATACAAACCAACGCTCAAGGCGCGACACACGCCGTCAAAGGCCGTGATGATGGCGTCGATCTGCGCCGGACTGTGGGCGGCAGTCACGCTGCAACGAATCAGACTGCCACCATCCGGCGCCGCCGGCGGCAGAATGAGATTGGTATAGACCCCGGCGTTGAACAAACCCTGCCAGCAGGCGAAGGCGGTCTCGCGCTCACGGAACGAAATACCGACCACCGGGCTGACTTCTGGTCCGAGTTCCAGACCCAGTGCCGCAAGGGCGCTGTACAGCTGATGGGCGTTGGCCCACACCTTTTCGCGTAAGTCGGAGCGCGAGCTCAATTGCGCCAGTGCCACGCGGGTGGTGGCGATGACCGACGGACAAGGCGAGGCGGTAAAAATGTACGGGCGGCTGGCATAACGAAACAGCGCCAATTCAGGGTGGCGGCTGACGCAGAAACCGCCGATAGAGCCGAGACTCTTGCTGAATGTGCCGACGATGAAGTCGGCGTCAGCCTCAACCCCTTCCTGTTCAACCAGGCCACGGCCGTGGGCGCCGTAAAGCCCCAACGAATGCGCCTCGTCGACAAACAGACACGCGCCGAACTCGCGTTTGACCGCCGCAAATTCCGCCAGCGGCGCACAATCACCACGGATGCTGTACAGCCCTTCGGCGACGACCAGGGCCGAACTCGCGCGCTCGCCCAAGCGCCGCAGGCGCGAAGCGAGACTGTCGGCATCGTTATGTTTGAAGCGGAAGATATCAGCGCCACTCAAGCGGCAGCCGTCGAACAGACTGGCATGGGCCTCGGAATCGAGCAGCACCGCATCGCCGGGCGCGAGCAGCGCCGCCAGCGTACCGAGATTGGCCGAATAACCGGTAGAAAAGACCATCGCGTAGGGGGTGTCGAAAAACGCCGCCAGCTCTGCTTCCAGTAGCAGATGATCGCGATAGGTGCCATTGGCCATGCGTGAGCCGGTGGTGCCGGTACCGCAGGCGGCCAGCGCGGCCTGACCGGCGGCGATCGCGTCGGCGTCGAATGTCAGGCCGAGGTAATTGTTGGTGCCGGCCATGATCGTACGGCGACCATGAATCATGGCTTCAGTCGCACTCAATACTTCGTCGATGACGACGTCAGTCGGATTAAGCGGCAGTGCGCAGAGTGTGTCGCGGGTGCGCCTCGCGGCCTCGAACTTGTCCAGCAACCCCATCGGGTTCAGCTCCTTTGGAGTTTCTTGATGACCTCGGCCAGATCAGCGACCGTCTGCACATCGGCGAGAGTTGCTTCATCGATGGCGAGATCGAAATGGTCTTCGACCTCGCACAGATACTCAATGACCTGGATCGATTCAAGACCTAAGTCGCCGACCAGATTGGTGGCCGGCGAAAGCGGCGCATCGGCATCCAGCGTCTTGCGCAGCAGGCTCATCAACCGTTCTTCCACGGTCTGTTCAGTAGTCACGTCGTATTTCCAAGGTCATTAATCCGGGCTATTGGCCAAACAAGCGCGCAATACCGGTACGCAAAGGCACTTGCGGGACCCAGCCTGTCAACGCGCACAGGCGCGAATTATCGCAGAGCCAGCTAGGCTCCGAAAGCTCGCGCACCTTGCCCGGCGTCAGCATCGGCGCATGACGAAACACGCGCGACAACGCCAGGTTGAGGTGTGCGATGAACGACAACAGCGCGCGCGGTACATGCACTTCAAACACTGGCCTGGCACCACGTGCGGCCGCAATGATGTCCGCCCAGCCGTAACCGTCGGCATGTGCGTCATCGGGCTCAAAGATCATACCCGTACAGATCTCGCGGTGTGTGAGACACGCCAATACCGCGCGCCCCAAATCTTCCACGTGCAGCAACGACAGGCGTTGTTTGTGTGGCCCGATGATCAAGGCGAGACCCGCGCGGATCGCTCGAAACAGTGGCAACATTTCGCGGTCGCCCGGTCCATATACCGCCGGCGGCCGCACTATCGTCCAGGTCAGGGTAGTCGCACGCAACACCTGCTCACCTTCGAATTTGCTGCGCGCGTAATCCGAAAGATGAGGGCGTGTCGCCGCCAGCGACGAGACCAAAACGATATGGGGGGGTGTCGCCTGACTGGCCGCCGCACGGCACAGGTGGCGCAGGCCATCGATATTGGCGACTGCGAAGTCAGACGGTTTCGCGCCGCGCACAGCGCCTGCGCAATAGATCACGGTCTCTACGTCTTGCAGCGCTCCTGCGAGCGAGCGCTCGTCGTTGAGTGCGACTTCAAAGGGCTGAACGCCAGTCAGAAGGTGCTTGTGACGCCGCGAGCCTGGCCGCAACAGTGCACGTAGCGGAATCCCGGCCGCGCACAGTTGACGCTGCAACTCGCGGCCGATGAAGCCGGTCGCCCCGGTCAGGGC
>CAMCBY010000066.1 GCA_945873015.1 Klebsiella pneumoniae | reverse complement strand
CGAGATACAGCACCAGGATATGGTCTTCGACCCGTTCCGGGCTGATGGTCGTGAAATCGGTACGCATAAACTCTCCTGGACTAAAGATAGGGCGGTGGTGTCGCGCAAAGCTGAATTGTAAGGAATCTCGTGTGCGAAGCGATGGGGCCGGCGTCCGCGCGCGAAGTCCTTCCTGGTCGGCCACACAGGGCGCGCATTGGCAGCGAGGCGAGCGACGCTGCGTCAGCACTCAGGGGCTGAGACTACCTGATGGATAGCGCGGCCACCGCCGGCCGACACCCACGACCTTCGGTGGACCGCGCCGAAGTAGGCTGAGGAAATATCTGCCTGACTCCACAATCAGGCGCTGCACCCGGCACAAGTCTTGGTGCGATAATCTCGACACTAACATCGAGTTAACGAAATTTTCGGGGGAGTGTGAAATGAAGGTCAAAGCTGCTGTCATGCGTGAACTGCACAAGCCGCTCAGCATCGAGGATGTTGATGTGGCCGAGCCGGGTCCTGACGAGGTGCTGGTCAAGACCAAGGCCTGTGGGGTGTGCCATAGCGATCTGCACACCGTACACGGCGGCATCGGGGCACCGCTGCCGACCGTACTTGGCCACGAACCGGCGGGCATTGTGCTCAAGGTCGGCGAACGGGTACGCAATGTCGCCGAAGGTGATCATGTAATCGCGTGTACTTCAATGTTCTGTGGTGCCTGTCCGCAGTGTGTGCAAGGTCGTCCCCATCTTTGTTCGGACCGCGGCGCCTGTCGCCGCGCGGATGGCGACACACCGCGTTTGAGTCGCGGCGGTGAACTGATTCATCAATACGCGGACCTCGCCGGCTTTGCTGAAGCCATGCTGTTGCATTCGCGTGCGGTGGTGAAGATTCCGAAAGACATTCCGCTCGACCGTGCAGCGTTGGTCGGCTGCGCGGTCACGACCGGAGTGGGCGCTGCGCTCAATACCGCGCAGGTGACGCCCGGTTCCTCAGTGGCGGTGTTTGGTGCTGGTGGGGTCGGCATTTCTGTCATTCAGGGCGCGCGCATCGCCGGTGCCCGTCAAATCATCGCCGTCGATCTGGCGGATAACAAACTTACGAATGCGATGAAGTTCGGTGCTACCGATACCATCAATTCTTCGAATCTCGATGCGGTCAAGACCATCAAGAAAATGTCTGGCGGCGGCGTCGATTTTGCATTCGAAGTGGTCGGTCTGCCGAAGTTGCTGGAACAGGCTTTCTACTGCCTCGCGCCGCGCGGCACCGCAGTACTGGTCGGCGCTATTGCTGCCGGACAGACTGTGTCGTTCAATCCCGGGCATTTCTTTCTCGAGAAACGCATCATCGGTTGCATGATGGGTTCCAACCGCTTCACGGTTGATGCGCCGCACTATCTTGAGCTCTATCGCCAGGGCCGTCTCGATCTCGATTCCATGGTCACCCGTCATGCACCGGTGGATAAGGTCGATGAGGCGTTTCGGGCCATGGAAGCTGGCGAAGTGACCCGCACTGTATTGACCTTTGATTAATCCGCTTTAGTTAGCGCACCACGAGGAGGACTTGTGTCCACGTTAAATACCAAAGATCTGGGCGTCTCGATTACCAATCATGTCGCGACGGTAGAAATCCGTCGTCCGCCGCATAATTTTTTCGACATGTCCCTCATCCAGCAGATCGCCGATACCTACGAACACCTCGATACACTCACCGATTGCCGTTCCATCCTGTTGTGCGCCGAAGGCAAGAATTTTTGCGCGGGCGCCAACTTCGCTCCGAGTGATCCGGGCGAGGCCAAAGTCAGCGCGCAGGGAGCGTTGTCGAACGACCTGTATCGCCAGGCGGTGCGCATCTTCCGTTGCAAGAAACCGGTCGTCGCCGCTGTGCAGGGCGCCGCCATCGGCGGTGGTCTTGGCCTGGCCGTTTCTGCTGATTTCCGTGTGACCTGCCCAGAAGGACGGTTCAGCGCCAACTTCACCAAACTCGGCTTTCATCCCGGCTTTGGTTTGACCTTGACGCTGCCGGAACTCATCGGTCATCAGCGAGCGTCGCTGCTGTTCCTGACCAGCCGCCGCATCGATGGTCCGCAGGCTTTAGCCTGGGGTCTTGCTGATGATTGTGTGCCGCTTGAACAACTGCGCCCGACCGCGCTGGCCCTGGCGGCCGAGCTCGCGTCCTGCGCGCCGCTGGCGGTGATGTCGACCCGTGCAACCTTGCGTGTCGGTTTTGCTGACAGGATTGCGATGCAGACGGATCACGAACTGGCGGAGCAGAACTGGCTGCGTACCACGGCGGATTGGGCGGAAGGCATCAAAGCAACGGCAGAACGCCGCGAACCGGTGTTTACCGGCGCTTGATTTGAGTGTGAGATATTCTGGCGTCGAATCACACCGACGCCAGGATAGTCGGAACATCGAGATACAGGCCGCGCGTCGCCTTGACGCGCGGCCTCTCGCACTGCACTTACATGTAGTGCGGCATGACCTCTTTGCCAAAGCGCTCCAACTGGCGGCGCACTTCATCGAGCGGCAGGTATCCTTGGTCACCCTGCCAGATGAACCACTCGGGATTGCCGGCTTCGACCAGTAAGTCCATTTCACGACGCACGTCGTCAGCATTGCCGACCAGTGCGAAGTGTTTCTTCTCGAAGCGTTCCATGTAGACCTCGGATTTCGGCAAGGTCTGGCCCGGATATTTGATGTCGTCTTCCGGCAGACGGAAAGCATCGGTAAAGCCGAAGTCGTGAGCCCAGCCCGGCCAGCCCGTGCCCATCAGCCCTTCCATGCCGATCTGGCGTGCGCGTTCCTTGGTGTCTGCCATGTAGACGCTGCGGAACACACCCATGTTCTCGCCGAGCTTCAGGTTGCGGCCGTGCTTGGCAGCTTCTTCGACATGGATGTTGCAGAAGTTGCGCAGTTCGCCGAGGTCAGAGGTCAGCAAGGTTGGGATGAGACCCTCCTGGGCACACCAGCGAATGGTGCTTTCGCTCTGGGAGAAAGCCTGGAACAACGGCGGATGTGGCTTCTGGAAAGGTTTCGGCACCACTTCGATGGCGACGATGTTACCGTTCTCATCGACTTCGCCAGGCGACCCGTATTTGCGCGTCCACTCGTGGGCCGGCCACGGTGTGCCGGTCTCATAGGGATAGGGATACTCGTAATACTTGCCCTTGTAACGAAACGTGCCGTCGGCCCAGGCCAGTTTCAGGATCTCGAAGATTTCCTGAAAGGCTTCGCGGTTGACCGCGTCCGTATTCGGTGCAGCGTCCTTGGCATGCAGGTCGGCGGCGGTCACATGCAGGTGCTGCGCCATCGGGTTCAACCAACGCGCCTGATAGCCCCGTGCGAAACCGCAGAAGGTGCGGCCTTTGGAGATCTGATCGAGCCAGGCAATTTCCAAGGCAAGACGCAGCGGATTCCAGCCTGCCAACACGTAGCCAATGGGGCCAGCCATAATCTTCTTGGTATTGGCCAACACGTGCTGGGTGAGCAGCGGCAGGCTGCCCATCTCACCGCCTTCGGTATGCAGGTGATGCTCAGGGAAGGTGACAGCCTGAAAACCAAGATCTTCAGCGAGCTGCGAGAGTTCGACGATTTCGTCGAGCATCTTCTGGAAGCGATCGTTACGGCGTGCGATGGGACGCAGTTTTTCGCGCTCCTCCATCGTGGCCGGGATCGCCGGGTAGAAAAAGAACATGAACTTCATCGGACTCCCCTTTAGATTGAGACGGTGGCTTGGTGGGCAACGGTGCGTTGCGATGGCCACGCGAGCTGCAAAGTGTCCGCCAGCGTGTCTCGACGCAGAATGACGGATTGTGTAAATTTCTTTGCATATTACGACAGGCACCGGAACAAGGGGCATGGCGACGGACAGGCGGGACGATGAACATCGGCCAGCGGCCAAGCCGCCGGAATACCTGTTCGGCAGCACCATGCTGCGTCCGGTGCGGCTGGCTTTCGGACTGGCGCCGGTCATCACTGTGCTCGAAAGACACGGTCACGCCGTGCAAGCGCTACTGGAAGCGGCGGATATTCCGCGCTTCGCGCTTGAAGAGCCAAGCTTCCACATTCCGTTTGAAAAAGAGCTGCGTTTCACTCGCCTCGCGCTGACGGCACTCAAACTGCCCCACGCCGGGCTGTTGGTAGGGCAGGGCTATCACCTAGTGCAGTTCGGCGTACTGGGTCTCGCCGCCTCCTGCGCGCCCAATGTGCGGGAGTTGTTCCACACCATATTGATACATTCGATCCTGGCCTGGGGCTGTATCGAGCTGTCGTTCTGGCGTGATGGCGATGAGGAGTATGTGCGCTATGACGAGAACGCCGAAGTCGGCGATTGCGCGGCGTTCTTTGTCGAGCGCGATACGACTTCGACCCTGACCTTGCTGCGCCAAACCCTGGGCGCGGATCTGAGACCCCTGGCCGTGCATTTCACCCATCTGCCGCCGCCCGAGGTCGATGTTTACGAAAGCTTCTTCGGCTGCCCGGTGAATTTCGGCGCCGCTGCCAATCAGATCCGCTTCGCGCGCGCGGTGTGGGATGGCGCTCCGCCGCAGGCGAATGCCATGTCCTACCGCTTTTTTGAAAATCAGTGTCAGCGTCTCGCAGCGGTGATGGACGAGCCTTTGCGCTATGCCGGTGTGCTGCGCACACGTTTGCGCGCTGCAACACCGATACCTTCATTGCCCGAAGTGGTGAGGTCGCTGCACTTGACCACCCGAACCTTGCAGCGTCGTCTCGACGAGGAAGGCACGAGCTTTTCGGCGGTACTGGCGGAGGTCCGCCGTGAACGTGCCATGGAGTTGATGGCGCGCAGCCACCTCGACAACAGCGCCATTGCGCATGCGCTGGGCTTTGAGGATGCCAGCGCGTTTTCGCGTGCTTTCAAGAGTTGGACCGGGCTCTCGCCGCGCACCTATCGACGTCATTTATGGGATGAATCCGCCCAGCCCTGACGTGCTACGCTCGCGCCTGAACGCACGACGCCTCAAGCTCGTGCGCATTCCTAACGTCACCCAGGGGAGATTCACATCATGTCTGTAGTGGTTAACAAGGAGTGGCTCGCAAAGGTCACCGAACAAGCCATTGAGCCGAATCGTCGCATCATCGATCCGCATCACCATTTTTTCGTCAAGAGTGAAGCCTATCCCCGTTACGATCTGGGCGACCTGGTCGCCGACACCGCCCGCCATGGCGTTGAGCAGACGGTGTACCTGCAGTGCTGGGAAGGCCATCGTGAGACCGGCCCGGAACACATGAAACCGGTAGGTGAGACCGAGTGGGTCGACAGCATTGCGAAAGAGGCAGCCAAAACCCCCAAGGCCGTGCAGATAGGCGCGATGATGGGCACTGGTGAACTGCGCGGCACGGAAGCGCAGGTGCACGAGTTCCTCGACGCGCATATCGCCGCAAGCACCTTGTTCCGCGGTATTCGTCAGATTGCAGCCTTTGACGACAGTGGCTCGGATCTGTTGTCGATGGAAGGCGTGCCGAACGCACGGCTCTACGACGATGCTGCCTTCCGCCGCGGCTTCAAGATTCTGTCGGACAAAGGGCTGGTCTTCGACGCCTATCACTACCATCACCAGACGCCGTGTTTCACCGAATTTGCACGCGCCTTTCCCGGCACGACGATGGTCCTTGACCATCTCGGCACCCCTTTGGGCGTCGGCGCTTACAAGGGCCGTGAAGAAGAAATCTTCGCGCAATGGAAAAAGGATCTTGCCGAACTCGCCAAGTGTTCAAACGTGAACATGAAACTCGGGGGGCTCGCCATGCCGTGGAACGGTTTTGGTTTCGAGAGCCAGGCCCTGCCACCGAGCTCGGATGAACTGGTCGCCCGTCAGAACCGTTATTACCAGTACGCGATCCAGACCTTCGGGCCGGAACGCTGCATGTTCGAAAGCAACTTCCCGGTGGATAAATGCGGCGTGTCCTACGACGTGCTGTGGAATGCCTTCAAAAAAATTGCAGCACCGTACAGCGAAGTAGAAAAGGACGCGATGTTCCGTGGCACGGCCGCGCGCGTCTATCGCGTTGCAGCCAAGGCCTGAGCCAAGGCCCTTTGCACAGGCATCGCTACATCCCCGCGCGGGTGTAGCGGTGCTGGTTGGCCCGCGTTGATTTCGTCACGCCCGAACAGGAGTCACACCATGACAGCCGCCTACATCATCGGCTCCTACAGCACCGCTTTCGGTCGTCGTGCCGAAGACAGCGTCAAAGACCTCACGCGTGAAGCCTATCTCGCGGTCCTGGCCGACGCCGGACTTGCCGACGGCGGCATGATAGAGACCGTGTATTTCGGCAACTGCGGCATGTGGACGGACAACCAGGGCAGCATCCGTGGCCAGGTGTGTCTGACACCGATGACGCGCGAGGGACTGTTGCCCGAACGCATTCCGCTCACCAATGTCGAGGCCGGTTGCGCGACCGCGTCGCTGGCTTTGAACGGCGCGTGGAAAGACATCCTCTCCGGCCAGGCTGAAGTCAGTCTTGCGATGGGCGTGGAGAAGACTTTCTATCCCAAGGATCCGGACAAAGCGGCCAAGCTCTATTTCGGCGGAATCGATCAATACGACCCGCAGGAATGGCAGGACTATTACCGCGCTGCGGGCGCGGCAGCAGGCAAGCCTTTCGAGCCCGGTCCGGACAGAACAATCTTCATGGATACCTACGCCATGCAGGCCTGTTACCACATGAAGAAATATGGGCTGACGCAGCGGCAGATCGCGGCCGGTGCGGCCAAGAACCACAACCACGGTGCACTGAATCCCAAGGCCCAATACCGCTTCCGTATGACGACCGATGAAGTACTGGCCGACAGACAGGTCACCTATCCATTGACGCGGGCGATGTGTGCGCCTATCGGCGATGGTGCGGCGGCGGCTCTCGTGGTGTCGGAGAAGGTCTTGAAGACGCTGCCCGCGCAAGTGCAGGAACGCGCCGTGCGCATTGCGGCGCAGGGATTATCGGGCGGCAAGTACCGCAGTCTCGACGAAGACGGTTTGAGCCGCTTTGCCGCCGAGCGTGCCTATCGCGCGGCGGGTATCACACCGGCCGACATCGATGTTGCCGAAGTGCATGACGCAACATCGTTCTGTGAAATCTACCAGGTCGAAATGATGGGCTTCTGTGCGCGCGGCGAAGGCGGCGCGCTGGTCGAAAGCGGCGCCACCACGCTGGGCGGTCGGATTCCGGTCAATACTTCCGGCGGGCTCGTCTCCAAGGGCCATCCGGTCGGCGCGACAGGTTTATCGATGACCGCGGAACTCGTTACCCAGTTGCGCGGCGAAGCGGGCGAGCGTCAGGTCGAAGGCGCGCGTTGGGCCTTGGCCGAAAATGGCGGCGGTGTGATTGGCTTTGATGAAGCAGCCTGTTCTGTGCTGATCCTTTGCCGCGATCGCTAGACGCGCGCGCCCGGCATTGACTGACATAGGCGTTGGCGCCAAGCGCTGCGCTGACGGGCCGTGGCCGGGTTGGCTCTTTCTTCACGACCACGGAACCGAAGTCGGCAGGTGATCGCCGTCTTCGCCTATGCGAGAATTTGCCGTCCAACCCGTATCACCTGCGCCAAATGCAAGCTTGGATTGTCGATAACGCTAATTTGCTGTCCGGTCTGGCCGGTATCTTTACTCTGCTCAGCATTGTCTTCGCGCCTATGCTGCGACGTAACGACAAGCCGCGTGAGGTGCCCGCCGCCGCGCTGACATCGGTCGAAGTCGAAGCGACGCACAGCGCGAGTGCCGCCAGCATCACCTCATTGGCACAGCCCGGCGACGGCCCCGGTGCGATCGCGGTGATGCCCTTCGACAGCATCTCTCAACATGCCGGCGACTCCCACCTTGCCGATGGCATTTCATGCGAAATCATTTCCGCCCTGAGCCGCGCCGGTTACCAACACATCGCGCCCCGTAGCGATTGTTTCGCGCTGCGCGGCAAGGGCTTGTCTCTTGCCGAGACCGCACGGCAATTGGCAGTGCGTTATGTCGTGCACGGCACGGTGCGCAATGACGGCGACCGACTACGCGTCATTGCGGAGTTCGCGGACAGCGTCAACGGCCGGCAGTTGTGGTCGAAATCCTACGAGCGCCCGCTGACCGACATTCTCAAAGTCCAGCAGGAAATCGCGCAAGCGATCGCCAGCTCGCTCGGTGGTGAGGCGTTCCGTGCCGAAGTGCTGCACCTTTCGCCCAGCACCAGCGACACCACCGCCTGGGGACTCGCTCAGAAAGCGCGCCACGACTACATGCGGGCCACCGACCCGCAAGGCATCAGCGCGGCGATTGAATCAGCGCGCAAGGCGGTCGCCCTCGACCCCAACTATGCACTTGCCCGTGCCTTGCTCGCGCAGTTGCTGAGCGATCAGGTTTCCACCGGGTCTGTCGTCGATATCGACGCGGCCCGCAGTGAGGCCCGCGCGCTTCTTGAGCAAGCCCTCGCCCTGGCCGGACGTGATCCTGAAGTGCTGATGTATGCAGGACGGGTGTGGGTGGAACTCGGTGAGCGTGAGAAGTCTGTCAGCTGTCTGCGGCGCGCCACCCAACTATCCCCATTTGACCTCATGGAGTGGGGCTTTCTCGCTCGCGCACTCGCCTTCGGCAGCCGCGAGAACGCCAGGGAAGCCCACGACATTGCTGCGCGCATTGTGGAAATTGCGCCTGAGCATCCCTGCCTGTGGACGTGGGAGCTGTTCCAGGGCGTGGCATGTCTGAATCTTGAGCAATACGAGGAGGCGGTCGAATTGTTTCGCCTCGTAGTAGAGGCCTCACCGAAATTCGTGCGAGGTCTCATGTGCCTGGCCAACGCGCTTGCCGCGGTTGGCAAAGTGGAGGAGGCGCGCGAATACATTGCCCGCGCGGCGGCGGTGAACGCCAATTTCACCGTAGAGCGCTATATCGGTTATGTGCGAATTCTGTCGGGGGATGAAGCGTCTGCGCGGCGCCTGCTGGCAGGCGTCAGCAGAGCCGATCTGCAAGATACCTGACATTCCGAGCGTCTTATTCCCCGCGCGCCCTCAGGCTTTGAGCCGGTAGCCGGTGCGGAATATCCACCACACCATGCCAAGGCACAGTGCGAAGAAGCCGGCAATGAAGGCCAGACTTATTTCGATGGCGACATCGGCGCGGCCGTTGAAACTCCAGCGAAAACCGCTGATGAGATACACCACCGGATTGAACAGCGCGAGTTTCTGCCAGGCCGGCGGCAACATGGCGATGGAATAAAACGTGCCGCCGAGAAAAGTCAGCGGCGTCACGACCAGCATGGGGATGAACTGCAGTTGTTCCCAGCCGTTAGCCCATACACCGATCACAAAACCGAACAGACAGAAGCTCAAGGCCGTGAGTAACAGAAAGCTCAGCATCCACCACGGATGGACAATATCGAGCGGTACAAACAGTGAGGCGGTGGCGAGGATCAGCAGACCCAATACTAGCGACTTGGTGGTCGCCGCGCCGACATAGGCCAGTACGATTTCAAATGGCGAGATGGGCGCGGACAGGAGTTCGTAAATGGTGCCGGTGAATTTGGGCAGATAAATGGCGAAAGAGGCGTTCGATATGCTCTCGGTCAAGACCGCCAGCATGATCAGGCCCGGCACAATGAAGGCTCCATAGGGCACGCCATCAATATTGCTCATACGCGAGCCGATGGCCGAACCGAACACCACAAAATACAGCGAGGTGGTGATGACCGGCGTGGCGATGCTCTGCAGCAGGGTGCGCAGTGTGCGCGCCATCTCGAACTGATAGATGGCCCATACGCCGTGATAGTTGAAGCGCCGCGCACTCATGCCACATGCTCCCGTTCGCCGCTGACTAGGCCGACGAAAATATCCTCCAGCGAGCTTTGTTCAGTATTGAGATCCTTGAAGCCGATGCCGAGTTCGTCGAGCGCACGCAGCAGTGCTGGCACGTCGCTGTGTTCGGCGCGAGTGTCGAACAGATAGTGCAGTTCGTGGCCGTCGGCCTCGAGTGACAACTGCCACGCCGCCAGGGTCGTCGGCAACGCTGCCAGTGGCGTGTGCAGATTGAGTTTCAAGTGCTTTTGGCCGAGTTTCTTCATGAGTGTCAGTTTGTCCTCGACCAGCATGAGTTCGCCGTGATTGATCACGCCGACACGGTCCGCCATTTCCTCCGCCTCTTCGATGTAGTGAGTGGTGAGGATGATGGTCACGCCCTGCTCGCGCAGCTCCCGCACCAGCGCCCACATGTCGCGCCGCAGTTCGACGTCGACGCCGGCGGTGGGTTCGTCGAGGAACAGGATGCGCGGTTCATGGGACAAGGCTTTGGCGATCATGACGCGACGTTTCATGCCGCCCGACAGGGTGCGGATGCGTGCCTCGCGTTTGTCCCACAGTGTCAGCGCGTGCAAGACTTTCTCGATATAGGCGGCATTGGGCGCGCAACCGAACAGACCGCGACTGTAGCTCACGGTCGCCCACACAGTTTCATAACTGTCGGTGGCCAGTTCCTGCGGCACGAGACCAATCAGACTGCGCGCGGCGCGGTAGTCGTGCTGCACGTCGTGGCCACCGGCCTTTACGCTGCCGGTGCTGGGCGTGACGATGCCACAGATGATGCTTATCAGGGTGGTCTTGCCTGCGCCATTCGGCCCGAGCAGGGCGAAGATCTCGCCTTCCTCGATGTCGAGGTTGATGGGTTTGAGGGCGCTGACGCCGGAGGCGTAGGTCTTGCTGATATCGCGGATGGCGAGGACGGTATTCATGCGCGCGATTCTAGTTTGTCGGCTGTCATTCGCATACCAATGACGCGGCCATTTTGCACTGGACCACCGCGTGACCGTGGCGTAGCGTGGCGCCATTGAGACGACAGTCAGTTTGTGTATAGCGCAACGGCTGTCTCCGGAACACTTCAACAGCAGGCCCAGTGCACACCATGACGAATAAGTTCGAAACAATCCTCACGCAACTCGATGATGGCGTGTTGACCATCACGCTCAATCGCCCCGATAAACTCAATGCCTGGACCTACCAGATGGGCGCCGAGTTGCGCAGCGCCATCATCGCGGCCAATCACGACCCGCTTGTGGATGCGATGGTGGTCACCGGCGCCGGCCGCGCGTTCTGCGCCGGTGCCGATATTTCTCTGGTGTTCGATGCGCAATCGAAGCAGGCGCCACCCTTCAAAGCCGAAGCGCAGAGCGAGGATTGGGTGACGCTGCTGCGGCGCTCCAAACCGATGGTGGCGGCCATCAATGGCGCTGCGATTGGCGTCGGCATCTCGCAGGTGTTGGCGATGGATCAGATCCTGTGCGCCGACAACGCCACCATTTCGTTACGTTTCGTCAAACTCGGACTGGTGCCGGAACTGGCGAGCTCGCACTACGTCGCGCAGCGTTGTGGGTTTGGCGCGGCTTCCAACCTGATCCTGACCGGGCGCACCTTGAATGCAGTGGAAGCCCAGTCCCTGCGCCTCATCGACGGAGTGACTTCGCCGGAATCGCTGTTGGAAAGCGCGCAGGCGCTGGCCCGCGCGATGGGCGAGAACCCGCAGGCGGCGGTGCTCGAATCCAAGCGGCTGATCACCCTCAACGCGGCCGAGGGCGATCTGGAGGTGGTATTGCGCCGCGAGTTTGCCGCGCTGGACCGCTGTTACGCCAGCGCCGAACATCGTGAGGCGGTCGATGCTTTTCTTGAGAAACGCGCGCCGGATTTCCGCCGAGCACGACAGGGGTGAGGGCGCGCCACGCAGCACTGCCGGGAGAGCAGCCCAGCCCGCTCAGGGCAGTTTGAACTCGATCACCGCGCCACCGGCCCCGTACAGCGGGCCGTAGCCGTGCACTGTCGCGCCGGAGCAGCGCCAGCCGAGGGCACCCATCACGAAGGCGCAGTGTTTGAAGCCCATATCGACCCGCGCGGCGCGCGCGTAGTCCGGGCAGGCGGCCCGGAAGGCGGCGATGTCGCCCGCTTCCAGCAGCGCCAGCATGCGCCGATTCCACTCGTCATCCTCGCGGCTTGCGAGATGGTCGCTGGCGATGTCGATA
>CAMCBY010000065.1 GCA_945873015.1 Klebsiella pneumoniae | reverse complement strand
CGATGCATCGTCGGGCTGGGTCTACGACGCGACGGTATTGCCGCGCGAGCGATATCTCGAAGCCCAGAGTTATCGCAATTCCTTGCGGCCGTCGTATCGCTGAGAGGTTGGGTCGAGTGTCAGACTGAAGTCTGACCCACAGAGAGATGTAGATCTGGTGTGGGTCAGACTTCAGTCTGACACTCGTAATCGATGCCTTGCAGTCCGCTCTCTCTCCCGCGCGCAGGAGAGAGAGCGCCACGATCCTCAGCCCGCGTATTCGCTGATGATCTGTTTGCCGAGCGCCATCATGTGCACCTGATCCGGGCCGTCGGCCTGACGGCACCAGCGCGCGTAGCTGAATGCTTCGGCCATAAAATAATCAGCGGTGAGACCGCCGGCGCCATGAATCTGCATGCAGCGGTCGATGACGGTCTGCGCCATCAGTGGCACGGTGATCTTGGCCGCGGCAATCATGTCGCGCGCATCTTTCGGCCCCACTTCATCCATCTTGCGTGCGGTCGCGAGGGTCAACAGACGCGCCTGCTCGATTTCGCAAAAACACTTGGCAATGTCTTCACGAATCGACTGATGTTCGGCGAGTTTTTTGCCGAAGGTGGTACGTGACACCGAACGCCTGCAGGCGAATTCGAGCGCGCGCTGTGCGGCGCCAATCAGACGCATGCAGTGATGGATACGACCGGGTCCAAGGCGACCCTGCGCAATTTCGAAACCGCGGCCTTCACCGAGCAGGATGTTCTCCAGCGGCACACGCACATTGTCGAACACCACTTCGGCGTGACCCTGTGGTGCGTCGTCGTAACCGAGGGTGGTCAGCGGCCGCACCAGCTTCACGCCGGGGGTATCTTTCGGCACCAGTACCTGGCTCTGTTGAATGTGGCGATTGGGGTTGTCAGGGTCGGACTTGCCCATCACGATGATGATCTTGGTGCGCTCATACATGGCATTGGTGATGAACCACTTGCGGCCATTGATGACGTAGTGGTCGCCATCGCGCTTGATTGAAGTCTTCACATTGGTCGCATCGCTGGACGCGACGTCGGGCTCGGTCATGGCATAGGCAGAGCGGATTTCGCCGCGCAGCAGCGGTTCGAGCCACTGTTTTTTCTGTGCCTCGGTGCCGTACTTCATGAACACTTCCATGTTGCCGGTGTCCGGTGCGTTGCAATTGAACACCTCGGCCGCCCAGCCAACCCGCCCCATCACTTCCGCCAGCGGCGCATAGTCCTCGTTGCTCAGGCCGCCATGGCCAAGGGGCATGAACAGATTCCACAGGCCTTCGTCGCGCGCGACCTGCTTGAGTTCTTCCATCAGGGGCACCGTGCCGAAACGGTTCGGCAGGGCGCGCAGTTGTTCGTGGTAGTGCTCTTCGTTCGGATAGACGTGTTTATCCATGAAAGCCACTAGCTGGGCCTTCAAGGCCTTGGCGTCTTGATTGATGGCGGTCTGCATGTCGAGGGGTTCCGGATTTGAAGGTAGACATTACTGAGCGTCCGCGTAGCTGCGCATAAATTCGCAGCTACGCGGACGACGCAAGGATAGCTGACCGGAGCAAGGTCACGCACGCGCCGGCCCTTGGCCGCGACCTGCTGTTCCGTTTATCGTCCCGCCATGACTCTTACTTCCAGCCCCGCGCGCGCGCGTTTTCTTGCCATGTTTGCGCTGGTGATGGCGGGCGAGTTGATCTTCGCGCTGCCATTTCATGTGCCGCGTTATTTCCGCGCCAGCCTGCTCGCAAGTCTGGAGCTTTCCAATACCGAGCTTGGCGACATTTTTGCGGTCTACGGCGTGACTGCGATGCTGGCGTATTTTCCCGGTGGTGTGCTGGCCGACCGTTTGCCGGCGCGTGGACTGTTATGCCTGTCGCTGCTCGCGACTGCCGCCGGCGGGTTCTATCTCGCCACGCTGCCGAGCGCCGCCGGCCTCGCGGTCCTATACGGCTATTGGGGGGTGACCACCATTCTGCTGTTCTGGGCCGCCATGATCCGCGCGACCCGCGAATGGGGCGGCAGCCACGCCCAGGGCCGCGCCTTTGGCATTCTCGATGGCGGACGTGGCCTTGCCGCCGCAGCGTTCGCAACCGTGGGCGTGTGGTGCTTCAGCCGCTATGCGGGGGCGGACGCGGCGCACATGGCCCTCGATGCCGGCGCACGGCGCGATGCGATGCGTGCAGTGATTGTTTATTACAGCATCGCCACCGCCACCGCGGCCGTGGTGGTGTGGCGCTTGTTGCCAGGCGACGACACCCCGGCGAGCACGCGCCAACGTTTTGCGCCCGCACAGTTGCTGGAAGTATTGCGCATGCGGGTTGTGTGGCTGCAGGCGCTGGTGGTGGTGGCCGCCTATTGCGGCTACAAAGGTCTTGATAATTACGCACTCTATGCGCACCAGGTGCTGGGCTGGAGCGAGACCGCCGCCGCAGGTCTGGCCGCAGCGAGTGCCTATATTCGACCGCTGGCGGCGGTCGCTGCCGGCCTCGCGGCCGATCGTCTCGGCATCGCGCGCAGCGTGCGCTGGTTGTTCGCACTCTCGATCGCCGTCTACGCCCTGCTCGGCGTGCTGACACCTTCGACCTTCACGCTCAACATTATCTACGCCAATCTGTTTGTCAGTTGCGCGGCGGTGTTCGCGCTGCGCGGGGTGTATTTCGCCTTGCTGGAAGAATCGGCTGTGCCGCAGCATTTGACTGGTGCGGCGGTGGGTCTGGTGTCGGTGGTGGGTTACACGCCGGATATCTTCTTTGGTGCCATTGCAGGGCGCCTGCTCGATGCGGCACCGGGCCTTGCCGGACATCAGCACTATTTTATCCTGTTGGCGCTCATCGCTATCATCGGGGCCGGCGCGGCCATGCTATTGCTGCGCGCACGCACCGTCGCAAGGACGGCCTGAATCACCTCACGCGCATCGAACCGAAGGGGAGCAGCATGGCCATGGGCCAATTCACCGACAAACTCGCAATCGTAACCGGCGCCAGCCGCGGTCTCGGCAAGGCCATCGCACTGGAGCTCGCGGCCGAAGGGGCGGCGGTCGCCTGCCTCGCCACACGCGCTGAAAACGCCGCTGCGGTGGTCGAGGAGATCATCGCGGCGGGCGGCCGTGCGCGTGCCTATGGTTGCCGCGTCGAGAGCAGCGCTGAAGTGAGCGCGACCTTCGCGCAAGTGAACGCTGACATGGGGCCTGTGCATATCATGGTCAACAACGCGGGACTCTCGCGCCCCATGCTGACCCTCGAGATGACCGAGGAGAACTGGGACCAGCAGATGGACATCAACGCCAAGTCCATCTTCCTGTGTTCGCAGGCGGCGGCGCGTCAGATGAAGGACAACGGCGGCGGCAATATCATCAACATCGGCTCAATTCTTGGCCGCAACGCCTTCCCCGCCACGCTTGGCTATTGCGCATCCAAGGCCGCCACCGACCAGATGACGCGGGTCATGGCGATCGAATGGGCGCGGTTGGGCATACGCGTGAACTGCGTGGCGCCGGGTTATGTGCAGACCGACCTGGTCGACGACCTCGCCCACGAAGGCAAACTGACGCTGCGCGATCTGGAACGTCGCACGCCGATGCGACGCCTGGGCACGGCACGCGAAATCGCGCGTGCGGTGGTCTATCTCGCCAGTGAGGATGCGGCTTTCGTGACCGGCGAAGTGCTGGTCATCGATGGCGGCTGGACAGCTTTCGGTTATTACCAATGGGGCAAGTCATGAAAGATCTGGCAGGTAAAGTCGCGGTCATCACCGGCGGCGCAAGTGGTATCGGTTTCGCTACCGCCAAGGAATTGGCCAAACAGGGCATGCGCCTGGTGTTGGCGGATATCGAACAGGGCGCGCTCGACAGCGCCGCCCATGAACTGAGTCAAAGCGGCGCGGACGTGATCGGCGTGAAGACTGACGTCGGCGAACTGGCGCAGGTGCAGAAGCTCGCCGACACCACCTTCCAGCATTTTGGTGCTGCCCATGTGCTGTTCAACAATGCCGGGGTGGCGGTATTCGGCCCGGTGCAGGAAATGAGCCATGCCGACTGGGAATGGATCATGAAAGTGGATCTATGGGGCCCGATACATGGTGTGGAGGCGTTCCTGCCGCGCATCATCGAACAGAAGCAGGGTGGGCATATCGTCAACACCGCGTCGTTCGCCGGCCTGGTCGCCAATCAGGGACTGTCGGTGTATTGCGTGGCCAAGTATGGCGTGGTGGCCTTGTCGGAATGTCTCGCCAAGGATCTGCGCGAACACAACATCGGGTCTTCAGTGCTGTGCCCGATGGTGGTCGATACCAACATCAACGATTCGGCGCGCAACCGACCGCACGAATACGGCGGCCCGGAACGTGACCTCGATGTGTCCGACGAGCAGGCCGAGAAAATGCGTGGTCGCGTACTGCCGGTGCAAGGTGTCGCGGCCAAGGTGGTCAAGGCCATCCAGAACAACGAGCTCTACATCGTCACCCACGAAGAGTCGCGCGAGTTCATCCGGCGGCGCTTCGACCGGATTGATAAGGCGTTTGATCTGTAGGTGCGAAGTTGTGGGTCAGACTTCAGTCTGACATTCAAAGTCGACACGCGAACCTCAGTCCGCAATGTCAGACTGAAGTCTGACCCACAATGCCCAAGCGGCGCCAGTTTTGGCGTGCCCCCGGCCCGCATGGTCTAATGCGCGCCTTTCCCGCCACCTCGGAGTCCGTCGATGAAACTCGGCATGTTGTTGCGCAATTCCGGACCGGCGTCGAGCGCGGCGACTATCGCCGCCTGCGCGCGTGCCGCCGAAGACATCGGCCTCGATCAGTTGTGGACTATCGATCACATTGCGATCCCACCCGACGATGCCGAAGGATCGGGCGGGCGGTATGTCGATCCGCTGGCGACACTGGCTTTTGCGGCCGGCGTCACCAGCCGCATCGGGCTCGGGGTGTCGGTGCTGGTCCTGCCTTATCGTGCCGCACTGCCGACCGCCAAATGGGTGGCGTCCATCCAGGAATTATCCGGCGGTCGCCTGACCCTCGGTGTCGGTGCGGGCTGGATGGCCGCGGAGTTCACGGCCACCGGCGTGCCGCGCGAACATCGCGGTCGTATCACCGACAGCACCTTGGCTTTTATTCACGAGTGTTTCGCCAACGATGTCGTCACTGTGCATGGCCAGCCCTTCATTTTCAGCCCGCGTCCGGCGCGCCCGCCAATATTGGTAGGCGGCCAGGGCGAGCATGTATTCCGGCGCGTACTGCGTTATGGCGATGGCTGGATGCCGATGAGCGGTGACGCCGAAAAATTGCGTGCGCCGATAGAACAACTGACCGCAGCCATGACCGACGCCGGCAAACCGCCGCCCGAGGTCGTGCCGCTGCTGCAACTCGATCTCGACTCGCCCGAGCGGGCTGCCGCGCAACTGGTGGCGTTGTCGTCCATTGGTGTCACCGGTGTCAACCATACCGGTCGTTACGACAACGAAGCTGAGTTCCGCATCGCCGCTGCGGCCCTGGTCGAGGCGCGCGCACGCGCTGGCCTCGCCTGAGCGCAGCGCCTGACTCACATCAAGCGCCGATTTCGCCACGCTGTTAGTTTTTGCCGGGCACGCCGCGTGCCCGCTGTTTGTAATGGGGATTAGGTTTTGAACATGTTTATTTCGATGACGCCGCGCCGCGGCGCCGTGCGCGTGCTGTCGGTCCTGCTGGGTGCGCTTGGCGGCGCCCACAGCAGCTTTGCTCTCGATGAGATGACGGTCAGCGCGACCCGCGTCGAGCGCAGTGCACTGACCCTGCCGTTTTCGGTCAGCACCGTCGAAGCCGACGATGTGCAACGCCGCCAGATGCTTGGGTTGGATGAAGCGCTGCTGCGTGTGCCGGGCATGTATTTTTCCGGACGCTACAACTCGGCGCAGGATCTGCGCATATCGATACGTGGTTTTGGAGCGCGCGCCAACTTCGGTATCCGCGGCATCAAGATTTACGTCGATGGTTTGCCCTCGACCGTGGCCGACGGCCAGACCTCGCTCGACGACCTTGATTTGAGCAATGTTGATCGTGTCGAAGTGCTGCGTGGCCCGGCGGCCGCGCTGTATGGCGCGTCGGCCGGTGGCGTGATCAATATCCGCACCCAGTCCGGCCCGGTCACGCCGTTTGTCGAAGCCGGCACCGTGCTCGGACAGTACGGCCAGGACCGCGTGATGCTGAAAGGGGGCGGCCAGGCCGGCGCGCTGAACTATTTCGTCAACGGTTCCTACCTCGACTACGACGGCTATCGTGATCACTCCGAGACCCGCCAGGGCATCGTCAATACCAAGCTCGCCTATACCTTTGCTGATGGTTCGGTCGGTCAACTCATCATGCGTGGTGCCAACGCGCCCACTGCCAATGACCCGGGCGGCCTGTCCAGCACTGACCTCGAAGATCTCGGGCGTCGCGGCGCCCGTCAGCGCAACATAGATTTGCATGCCGGCGAAACTGTGCAGGAACAGAAGGTCGGTTTGTCATGGCACAAGAACATGGGCGTGCATGAGTTTACGGTGCGCAACTACTACAACTGGCGGGACTTCGACGGCACCCTGCCGGTCACCGATGGCGGTGCGGTCACGTTTCGACGTTTCTTCTACGGCGGCGGCGGGCAGTACAGCAACTCGACGGCCTTGTTTGGTCACGCCAATCGCGTCACGGTCGGTTTCGAGGTCGAGACCATGACCGACGATCGTAAACGGTATGCGAACCTCGGCGGCGTGCGTGGCGCGCTCGGCTTCGACCAGGATGAGAACGCCGATACCACCGGTGTGTTCATGCAGGAACAGTTTGCCGTCACCCAAGCCTTGAGCCTCGAGGCCGGGCTGCGTTATGACCACATCGCTTTCGACATCGACGATCGTTTCGTCACCAATGGCGATCAGTCGAACAAACTGTCTTTCAACGAAGTGAACCCGATGATCGGTGCTGTCTACAGCTTCAGCCGCGAGGTCAACTTCTACGTCAATTACGCCACCGCGTTTGAGACGCCGACTTTCACCGAGTTTGCGCGCCCGGCCGATGTCAACGCGCTCGGCGGTTTCGCCAATGTCGCCCCGCAGCGCACGCGTGGTTATGAAGTCGGTTTCAAGGGTGTGGTGCTGGAACGGGTCAATTATCAGCTCGCCTTTTTCGACATGCAGATAGAAGACGAAGTGACGACGGTTGAAAACAGGAACGGCCGCGCGTTTTTCAATAACGCCAATACCGCGCGCCGCGGCCTCGAAGCCGGCCTCAGCGCCGACCTTATGCCAGGCCTGCGCTTCAGCACCGCTTATACCTTTTCCGATTTCAGTTTTGACAGGTTTGCCAAATTCCCGAACGTCGAGAACAACGAACTGCCCGGTGTGCCGACGCATAACTTTTATGCCGAGTTTGCCTACCAGCGCAGCGACGGCTGGTTTGCGAAATGGGACATCAATCACGTGAGCGGCCTGTACGCCGACAACGCTAACAGCGTCGCGGTGCCGAGTTACACGGTCTCGAATCTGGTCTTTGGTCGCGATATCCGGGTCGGCAATACGCTCGTGACACCGAGTTTCGGTGTCAACAATCTGTTCGATGAGCGATATAACCAGTCGATTCGAATCCAGGAAAGCAACCAGCGTTATTTCGAGCCGGCGCCCGATCTGAATGTGTTCGGCGCGCTCAGGGTGCGATTTGATTTTGCGGGGTGAGGACGCGGCTTATCGTTATCCTCGTGGGGTGTTTGAATGTGCGAATGAATTCGCACCTAGAGGGCCGAGCCTTTAAATTTCTTGTGGGTCAGACTTCAGTCTGACATTGCAAGACGGTACGAAGGACTGGCGGTGGGCACAGTGTCAGGCTGAAGCCTGACCCACAATACTCACGGCCGCACCTCGCTAACCCGTAGCCCGCAGCGGCGGGGTCGACACCAGACACTCGACGCGGTTGCGGCCGCCTTCCTTGGCGCGATACAGCGCTTCGTCGGCGCGCGCGATGGCCCCATCTATCGGCTCACCGTGCACGATTTCGGTCACGCCTAAGGAAATCGTCACGCGCTGCACTTCCTCACCGGTCTTGGGATTAAACACGCGACCCTTTTCGATACTGCGACGTATCGATTCGGCGACGCTCAGGGCGCCACGCAGCGGGGTTTCGGGTAGCAGAATGATGAATTCTTCGCCGCCGAAGCGTGCCGCCAGATCCTTGCCCTTGGTGAGATTGGAAAACGCCTTGGCCACTATCTTCAGAATCTTGTCGCCGAACAGGTGGCCATAGGTGTCGTTGATGGTCTTGAACTTGTCGATGTCGCCGATCAGCAGACAGTGGGCGTGTTCGGTGTAGTCCTCGCTGGTTTCCAATGCGCGCAGTCGTTCTTCGAAACCCTTGCGGTTGGCGAGGCCGGTCAAGGCGTCGGAATGGGCTTCGACCCGCACTTTGGCCAGCTCCTCGCGCAGTGCGTCGGCTTCGCGACGGCTTTCTTCGAGATGATGCTGGAGGGCGGCGTTGCCGGCGTTCATCTGCTGGGTGCTGGTGATGAGGCCATCGACCAGGCCGCGTAACTCGTCGGCCTCGATGTCGGTACTGAGCTGGGCGGCGCAATCTTTCAGTGATTGTTCGTAGCGGCTGACTTCGTTGCCAGCCGCGTCCAGCGATACCGACATCGCTTCAATCAGGCGGCGCACCGTGCGTTGTGCTGCCTCGACGCGGGTCTGGTCGGAGGGGTCGACATAACGCTGATAGAGCTCCCGGGTGAGGTTCTCGTCGATGGCCTGCTCGTTCTTGACCATCTTGTCGATGACATCACGCAGCACCGGACTGCTGCCGGCGACGTACTCATACCAGACCGCGTAGTTCAGCGGCGCGACGGGGATCTGGTAACGGGACATGAGTGGGAGCGCCATGCGCAGGCGTTCCGATGCCGTTTCGAAAGTGACGGGTTTTGTCATTTTTATTCCCTTAAGCGAGAGCGAGACTTGCTCTGTGTGTATCGTCTCGAGGCGCTCGCTACTTTAGAACGATTCGCAATTTCGTCATTGGCGTGCGGCCGCATTGCGCCCCCCACACTTTGCCCATACCCTTGGCAAATCCGATAAATACCAACGATTTAATCATTCACAATAACCACGGAGCTCATCCATGCCGCTGACAGCAGAATCCCAGGTCGTCCTGAAAGTATTGAGCGAGGCGGGCGTCAAAGCCCTCGACGAAATGCCGCCGGCGGAAGGCCGCGCGTATTTCAACGCGGCGTTTGCGACCAAGCCTGAAGACCAGGAAGCCTGCGCGCGGGTGGAAGAACTGACCATCCCGGTGGCGGGCGGCTCGATACCCGCGCGCCTCTATGCGCCGGCCGCCAGTGGTCCTTTGCCGGTGATGGTGCATTTCCATGGGGGTGGCTGGGTGTATATGGATCTCGGCACCCACGATGGATATTGCCGCACCCTCGCCAACCGCACCGGCTGCGCAGTGGTGGCGGTGGAATACCGCAAGGCGCCCGAGTTTCCGTTTCCGGTGCCGGTCGAGGATTGTTTTGCGGCGCTGAAATGGGTGGCGGCCGAGGCCGGCAAACTCGGTCTCGATGCCAGTCGTATGGGTGTGGTCGGTGACAGTGCGGGCGGCAATCTCGCCGCCGCGGTGGCCCTCATGGCGCGCGACGCGGGCGGCCCGGCGCTGCGTGTGCAGGTGCTGACCTATCCAGCGGTCGATGCCGGCATGAGCCATGCTTCGATCACCGAGAACGCCGCCGCACCGTTGCTCGGTCGCCCGCAGATGGACTGGTTCTGGAAGCACTACAACACCAACAAGGCCGACACCAAGGACGCGCGCCTGTCGCCCTTGTATGCCAAAAATCTGAACGGTCTGCCGCCGGCTTTCGTTTCGACCGCCGAGTTCGATCCCTTGCGCGACGAGGGTGAAGCCTATGCCGGCAAACTCAAGAGCGCCGATGTGGTGGTCGAATATCATCGTTATGGTGGTGTGTTCCATGGCTTCCTGTTGATGTCGAAGATCATTCCGGAAGCTGCACGGCTGATTGCCGCGCAAGTGGCTTTTATCAAGCAATACATGGCCTGACGACAGGCAGCCGCCAGCGGCGCAGCACGCGCTGCTCGCGATCTTTGGAGAGACAGCGATGAAACTGGTCGACCAAATCACCGCGCGCAAGGATGTCCACGCCAGTTGGCGGCGCGAGATCCATGCGCATCCCGAGCTTGCCTACCAGGAGCACCGCACCGCGGACCTGGTCGCGGCCAAACTCGAATCCTTTGGTATTCCGATCGTGCGGGGCCTGGGCAAGACCGGTGTGGTCGGCACCATCAAAGCCGGCAACAGCGATAGATCCATCGGCCTGCGCGCCGACATGGATGCGCTGCCGCTGGCCGAGACGAACGAATTCGCGCATCGCTCACAACACCAGGGCGTGATGCACGCCTGCGGCCACGATGGCCATACCGCGATGCTGCTGGCCGCCGCTGAACATCTGGCCGCGAGTCGCAACTTCGATGGCATCGTGCATTTCATTTTTCAGCCTGCCGAGGAAGGCGAGGCGGGCGCCAAGGCCATGATGGACGATGGTCTGTTTGAAGACTTCCCGATGGAAGCGGTTTACGGCCTGCATAACTGGCCGGGCCTTGAGGTCGGCAAGATGGCGATGCGCACCGGCGCAGCGATGGCGGCCATGGATATCTTCGAGGTGAAAATTCATGGTCAAGGCGGCCATGCCGCCTTGCCCCATCTGACCATCGACCCGATCGTGGTCGGCGCACAACTTGTCGGCGCGTGGCAGACCGTCATCTCGCGCAATGTGAAGGCCATCGACCCAGCGGTGCTGACCGTCACCCAGTTCCATGCCGGTGACGCCTGGAACGTGGTGCCGGAGACCGTCATTCTGCGCGGTACGGTGCGCTGCTTCAGCCAGAGCGTGCGCGCCACCATTGAAAAGCGCATGCGCGAGATTGCCGACGGTCTGTGCGCTGCGCATGGCTGCCGGCTGGAGTGGATGTACGAGTATCGTTTTCCGCCGACCGTCAATTCGGCTGCTGAGACCGACATCGCGGCGCGTGCCGCGCAGGCGGTGGTCGGCATGGCGCAGGTCAACACCGACGTCGAGCCGGTCACAGGCTCGGAAGATTTCGGTTACATGCTCGAAGCCAAACCCGGCTGTTATGCCTTCATCGGCAACGGCCCCGGCACCGGCGGTTGTCTGTTGCACAGCCCGACCTTCGACTTCAATGACGACATCATCCCGATAGGCGCGAGTTACTGGGTGCAACTGGTCGAACAGGTGCTGACGCGCTGAGGGTTCGTCTGATTACATGACTTGGCTCAGCGCGGCCGCCGCTGTCGCGCTTACACTCGAACCATGACGGCGAGAGTGCAGCAATGAACGCAGAGCCAGCGCCCAGCATGCGGCCCGCACCCGGCGACCTGTGGGGTGCGTTGACCGCCACCGCCATTCTATTGCCGCAGGCGATGGCCTTCGGCGTCACTCTGTTTGCGCTGGCCGGCGCCGATGCCGCGACCGGTGCTTACGCCGGCCTGGTCACCACTGCCGCACTGTGTCTCATGAGCGGCCTCATCGGCGGCGCGCCGGGCGTCATCAGCGCGCCTACCGGCCCGGCCCTCGTGCTGTTGACCAGCGCCCTTGCGGCGCTGGCCGCGCAAGGCTTGAGCGGTGCGCAACTGTTGGTCGGTCTGGCGATGGTGGTGGTGCTGGCCGGTGTGCTGCAATTTCTGATCGGCCTGTCGGGTGGCGGCAAACTCATCAAATACATTCCCTCACCGGTGGTGAGCGGTTTCATGACCGGCTCTGCGATTCTCATGATTAAATCGCAGGTGAAGGCGATGACCGGCGCTGGCGCTGACGAGCTGTGGCTGAGCTGGCGGTGGCTGCCGGCGGTAGCCGCGCTGGTGACTATCGCGGCAGTGCGTCTGGTGCCGCGTTTCGCGCCACGTGTGCCAGGGCCGATAGCCGGCCTGGTGCTCGGCACGCTGGCCTTCCACGCGTTGGTCGCGCTGCATGGCGGCACGGCACCGGCCGCGTGGTTGATTGGTGCCCTGGCTGGTTTTCAGCGCGACGCCATCGGCTTGCCGCTG